>CALBTC010000357.1 GCA_937967805.1 uncultured Anaerolineaceae bacterium | reverse complement strand
CAGCTCGCCCATAATAAATTCGACGGCGGCGGCCCAGGCAGCCGGTTTGTCCAGCCTGGGTTGGTTAGCGGCTTTGAAGTCACGCCAGAGGGAACGGCCGTTCAGCAAAGCCATCGCCCCGTAAGACCGCTCCTGCATCCCCGGAATGAGCCGTTCTTCAACGGGATCGGCCAAAGCTTCCGGGCGCAGCTTCATCTTAAGCAAGCCGCCGTACAGAGCAAAGGGCAAAATCCACGATTCACCCGGCAGTTTGCCCTCGTCGCTGAGCGTCTGCCCGGTGGCAATGAGGCCGCGGGCCCGGCCACCGGTCAGCGGCAGGTCGATGGTCGAGGGGTTAACGCTGACGATACGCCATTGACCATCGACCTGGGTGAGGGTGACGGTGACCAAATCATTGGCGGTGTAGCTGTTCTGCTCCGAACCGGGTTCAGGCCAGGCGTATTCGATGTGAACAAAACGGCCGTTTTCCGTCTCAACTGCCCGCGTCACCCCCAACTGCTCCCGGCCCAGCACCGTCTTGAGCAAAATGTCGTAAACGTAAACGTCGAACAGGTCCAGCATGGCCGCTGCCTGGCCGTCCGGCGTGAGCAGCGTGTGCATCGTGGCTGCGTCTTCCGCCAGCGTCGCTTCAATCAATTTTTCGACGACGGGCCACACCTCTTCCCAAATGGTTTTTTCGTTAATCATAATTCTCTCCAAGCGCCTATGCGCCAATTATACGCGGCTCAGGGCGCAATTTCATTCTGGAAGCGGCAAAGGTGAGCAATGACGCCGTGTTTGGTGACAAGAATCAAAAAGAGAACATGTCTCCGGTTTGGGCAATGCGAATGCCGGCCTGGCGCACGGCCGTTTCTGCCCCACTCCTCACATCCAAAACCGAATTTGTATGATTGAAGTGAGTCAACACCAGCCTATCAGCCAGGTGAGCAAAGCGTTCGATCGTGTCGGTTACCAGTGGGTGCGCTACCGGGGCGCGGCCGCCTAGTTCATCGGGACTGTAAAAGCTGGCGTCTACCAGGGCCATGTCCACTCTGGAGAGTACTGCTTCCGCTTCGGGCCACTGGTCCCAGGCGTCAATGTCCGGCAGGTATAGCAGCGATTTTTCTGGTCCCTGGATGTGGAAAGCGACTGTGCCGACCCCCCATTCATCTCGGTGCGGCACGGGAACGGCCGTAACCACCAACCCATCTCCTAAATCCACCGTCGCGCCACTCGGCATTGGCCTAAAATCCAGCTCCGCCACCAGCGGTGACCACAGCGTGGTGCCATGCAGCAAATCGCACAGGGCGGGCGTAGCGTAGATGGGCAGGTTATTAACAAACATCGCCTCCTTGCTCAACTGCGGTAGCCCACCGATGTGGCCCATGTGGGCGTGCGTCAAAAAAATCCCGTCTGGCTGGCGCAGGCGATTAGCCCGCTGTGGATGCGGCCCCAGGACTCCGGCCAGCAAATTGAGCTGGAACTTAATATCCGGCGTGGCATCAATTATGTAAACTTTTGCCTCTCTGTGAAACTCTGTGTCTTCTCTGCGTAACTCCGTGTCCCGCTTTTCTCTCAAATCCACAATCCCCAAACAAGCCGCATACTGCACCCGCGACGGATCATTGAAAGCGGCCGTACACCGCGCACAGGTGCAGCCCGCATGGGGTAGCCCCGCATCTTGCATGTTGCCGAGGATTACGGCCGTTACTGAATTTTCGCGCAAAGTTAACATAACTAATAGTGAATAGTGAATAATGAATGGTGAATTGTGAATGATTTTACTCCAATTGACAATTCGTAACGCGCGAATCACAATTGACCTACGCTTGAGACAATCCCCTCTGCGCCTCCGCGCCTCTGCGTTAAAAATTTTTAGGAGAAAACCATGAAACCACTCTCAACCAGACTCAGCAGCATCCCCGCCTCGATGACCCTGGCGGTGAACGACAAGGCCAAGGCGATGCAGCGCGCCGGGCAGGATGTGATTGCCCTGGCCGGCGGCGATCCCGATTTTGACACGCCGGAGCACATTGTGGAAGCGGCCGTTTCTGCCCTGCACAACGGCCACACCCATTACCCCGCGCCGATGATCGGCCTGCCACAAACGGCGGAGGCCATCGCTGCCAAAATGCGCCGCGACAACCAGATTCCCATCGACGATCCGCGCCACCAGATCATCGTGACGCCGGGCGGCAAGTGGGCACTCTACCTGGCGCTGGCGGCTATCACCAATCCGGGGGATGAGATTTTGCTGCTGGAGCCTTACTGGGTCTCCTATCCACCGATGGTGACGCTGACGGGGGGCACGCCGGTGTTTGTCAGCCTGCCCGGCGAAGACAACTTCCGCATCACCGCCGAGCGGCTGCGGGCTAAAGTGACACCGCGCACCAAGGCGATTATGATCAACAATCCGTGCAACCCCACCGGGCGCGTGTTGACGGTGGAAGAGCGGGACGCTATCGTAGAAGTAGCCCAGGAAGCGGACCTGTACGTGATTGCTGATGAGATTTATGAGAAGCTGGTGTTTGACGGCCGTTCCCATCTCTCCATCGCCGCTGCCCCGGGCATGGTGGAACGCACCCTCACCATGAACGGCCTCACCAAATCATATGCCATGACCGGCTGGCGGTTGGGCTGGCTGGTCGGGCCGCCGGAGATCATCCGCGTGGCGACGAAGTTAAACAGCCAATCTGTCTCCTGCGCCGCCACATTTACGATGCACGCCTGCGTGGCGGCGCTGAATGGCCCGCAGGGCAACATCGCCACGATGCGCGACGCCTACCAACAGCGGCGGGACTTCATGGTGGCGGCGCTGAACGCGATTGACGGTGTGGTATGTCGCTCGATTGAAGGGGCGTTTTATCTGTTCCCCCGCTTCCCCAACAGCCGGAAAAACAGCCTGGAACTAGCCGACGCCCTGCTGGAAAAAGCCCAGATTGCCGCCACGCCGGGCATTGCCTTTGGCCAAAGCGGCGAAGGCCACCTGCGCTTCGCCATCTCCACCGCCCAGGCTGATTTGGAACGGGCGGCCGAGCGTTTGGCGCGAGTTGTGCCGCTTTTGTGAGCTTGTGGAAGCGCAGATTGGTCCAATCTTCTTGTAGATTAAAAAATTAAACGTGTAACTTATGTAGGGGCAGGCCTTGTGCCTGCCCAGCTGGGCGACCACA
>CALBTC010000356.1 GCA_937967805.1 uncultured Anaerolineaceae bacterium | reverse complement strand
TCGGTGCAGGCGCTGGTGCCGCAGCAGATTATTGCCGGGCTGGTGGGCGATGCATCGCGGCAGATGCAGTCTTGGGTAGAGTCGCCCACGTCCCGTTCAGTGCGGGTAGACCCGCCCAGCCTGGGCAGCGGCTATAACAAACCGGAGGCTGGGGAATGAGCTTTAGTCCGCGACGGCCGTTTTCCCGCCTGAACCGCCAACCGATTGATAATGGCTGGTATGTGTTTGTCATGCTGGGGCTGCTCTTCCTCTTTTGGGTTTATGCCCGCTACATTGAGCGGGTTGATATTCCCCTGGTTACCGACTGGCTCAACCGCACGCTGCCCCTGCTGCCTGATTCGCCAGGGTTTTCCTTTATCTTGAGCTTCTTTCATTGGAAAGTGCTGCGCCACATCATTGCCGTCATCGTCGGCTGGTATTTTGCCTATGATGCGGCCGTTTTGCTGGTGCGCATTTTGTATGATTTGCCGGATAAAGAAAGTGCCCGAAAATTCCTCAGCCGCCTGCTGGGGCTGGCCGGCCAGTCGAGCAAACCATTAGAAGTTACCCCAAAAACGTTGCAAGACCGCACAGAGTCGGTCTTGCTGCGGGTGGGCGGTCCAGGGCAGGTAAAGGTTCCGCCGGGGCATGTGATGGTGACGGAGCTGAACGGCCGTTTCCAACGTATCCTCCCCGCCGGCAAACACAGCCTGGGCCGTTACGAATATGTTCACGCCGTGCTCAATTTACAGCCGCAGCGCCGCACCCTGGACCAGTTCACCGCCTATTCGCGTGACGGCATTGAGCTGCGCGTGGGCATCAGTATCACCTATCGCGTCAAAATGGGCAGCCAGCACGCCACGCGTGAAAACCCGTACCCATATGACGAAACGGCCGTACGCCAGGCCGCCTACCTGCAAACCGTGACGGACGAAAAAGGCACCGTTGCCACCTGGGAAGACACGCCGATCAACATGGCCAAAGGCACGATGATTGGCATTTTAGCCGGCTATCGTTTGGACGAAATTATCTTCCCGGAGCGGGCCGGTGAAGAGCCGTTCCTCACTCTGCGCAACGAACTGGTGCGCAAGCTGCGCACCAGTCTGGATAACCTGGGCATTGATTTGCAGGGCGCCGGCATTCACCGGCTTGATCTGCCCGAAGGCGTCACCGAGCAGTACATCGATTACTGGAAATCCCATTGGGAATCTAAGATGCTGCTCAACCTGATCGATGGTAAGGCAACAGAAATTGAAGAGATGGATATTGCCCGTGCCGAAGCAGAAATCACCATGATTCAGGCAATCCAGGAAGGCATCCAGCGGGCGCGGCGCGAAGGGGCCACCATCCACATGGAAGAAGTGGTCGCCTTGCGCCTGGTGGAAGCATTGGAAATGATGGCCCGACAGTCACAGCAGCTCTCCCCGCTGCCCAAAACTTTGCTGCCCCAGTTAGATGACCTGCGCCAACAGTTGGGCCAGGGCGACATTGATCCCAATCCCAATTTACCGGGGACACCAACCTCATGAGCCGGGAAATGGTCCAGCAATCGTTCGAGAATAACGCGCGGATTCGCACGGCCGTTAACCGGCTCATTGACCTGCTGGAGTGGCTCCATCCCGAACCCAGCCCCGACGTTCTGACCCTGCGCGACTACCGCACGCGCTACCGCTTAAATGGCCTGAAGCTGGCGGCCGATGCGATTGATCGTTACCAGCGACGAATCAATCGGGCCATTGGCAACCACGTGCAGCTGGGGTTGTGCGAATATCATATCGGCTTGATTTACCTGTACGAGGGCGAGTTTCGCGGCGCGGTAACCCAATTTGATCAGGCGCGACAGCAGTGGTCGTTTGTCAACGAGTCTGCGGCCGTTGCTCTCACACATTTGGCTCGGGCCGTGGCTTTGCAACAGGCGGACCATTACGAATCAGCCATGGTGAGCGTGGCGCGGGTGGCCGGCTGGCTGGATAGGGCTCATCTTGCCGGTCCGATGCTGGGCTGGAACGATTTTCGAGCGCAGATGTTGGCCTATGTGGCAGAACTGCAAGCCGAACTGCGTAAGCAGATGGAAGCTACCCCGCAAACGGCCGCTGACGCCCCAGACCCTGAGGCCGAGACGCAACCGGATGGTAAAGTGGGTACACCGGCAAAAACCCAGAAGCCTTATTCGAATATGGATCGCGCACCTTCGCTGAACATCCCGCTTTTGGGACATCGCCTGACGGATGAGCGATATGAATGGTATTTGGTGGAGGTTCGGCCACCAACGGATTTTATGTCAAATATCCAACCTGGGGATTGGCTGCTGGTCGATATGCAGCCTGAAATTAAAGCAGATGTACAGGATACAGAACAGCCTATATTGATCGTGAAGAAAGAAGAGATTGACGGTACAATTCGGGTACGGCCGTTGGAACCCAAGGAACGTTATCAGCGCATTTATCTGGTTAATCTGGTAGGGTCTCCTAAAGAATTCCGGCGGGATCAGGCAACCGAAATTACTTTTTCCTCAGAAAAGGCGGAAATTGGTGTTAATTTTTCAGAGATTTTGGGTAATGTGGTTGGTTTTTGGCGTCCGATGATTGCGGTGCTGCCCGATCACAATTGATGGGTCCACTGAAAAAAAACGCAGAGGCGCAGCAATACAGGAAGAGTGACTCATGGCAGAACAAATCTTAGTCGTTGGTGCAATCCTGCTCGATTCACGCGGTAAGCCGGTGGATGGATTAGCCCCTAATATGTCTAACCCGGCCGAAATTCGCGTGACGCGGGGCGGCACGGCGCGCAACGTGGCCGAAAATTTGGGCCGATTGGGCGCCGAGGTGCGCCTGATTTCTGCCGTGGGGGGCGACCTGATTGGCCAGCGGCTGGTCAACCAGACGGCCGAATCCGGCGTAGATACCGAATTTGTGCAGGTGATGGCCGGTGAAAATACCGGCGCCTACATCGCCATTCTGGAGGAAAACGGCGCGCTCTCCGTGGCCCTGGACGATGTGCGGGTTTTGCGCCACATCACGCCCGGCTACCTGGACCGGCACCGCAGCCTGTTCAAAGAGGCCGACATGGTGATGATGGACGGCAGCCTCAGCCCGGATTCGATGGCCACCGTGGCTCGTTTGTGCGCCAAGTATGACAAACCCCTGTGTGCCGATCCTTCCTCGGCGCGATTAGCGTTTAAGTTACGGCCGTTCCTCCACCAGCTCCATTTAGTCGTACCCAATGAGATGGAGGCCGCCGAACTGTGTGAATCCGACTTTGATGGCCACGATCCCGAAGCCAGCCTGGAGCTGGCCCGCTGCCTGGTAGGTAAGGGGGTAGAAAACGTGGTGGTTACCCTGGCCGATTTTGGTTTGGATTATGCCACCACCAGCGAGACGGGGTACATCCCCGCCAACTACTCAGAAATGGTCGATGCCACCGGCACAGGGGATGCGGTGACGGCGGCCATCATGTTTGGCATGTTAAACGATCTGCCGCCCATCGAAGCCATTCGCCTGGGAGCCGCCGCCGCCAGCCTGACCCTGCAAACGGCCGAAACCGTCGTGCCCGACCTCAGCCTGGACATGCTTTACGACCATCTCATTGTTTAAACAGCGGCTGGTTGCCAGTGGCTAGTCCAATACGACCCACTAACCACCAACTGCTAGCTACTAAAATATGAATAACTGGCTTGGACTCATCATTTGTTTTGCATATGTTTTTGGCATCATCGGCACGGCCGAGGGGCTGCGGCGCTGGCGCGGCTACTCCAGCGGCTTTACCCGCAAAGTGATCCATGTGGGTGTGGGCATGATGAGCTGGGCACTCCACTTTTTGTTCGATACGCCCTGGTTTTTTGTCATTGCCTGTGCCGCTTTCATGGTGATTAACCTGCTCGATTGGCGCTACGGCTTTTTTGCCGCCATGGCCAGCAGCGACCGTTCCAACCTGGGCACAGTTTACTTTCCCTTTGCCGCAGCTATCGTGGCGATTCTGTTTTGGGAGCAGCCGCCGCTGATGGTGGCCGCCCTGATGCCACTGACCTGGGGCGACGGCATGGCGCCGGTGGTGGGCAAGGCATACGGCCGTCGCCTCTACGTCGTCCATACCAGCACCCGCTCCGTGGAGGGGTCGTTGGGCTTTTTTGCCGGCTGCCTGCTGTTTACCTGGCTGGCGCTGTGGCTGGTGGCCGGCTCGCCACAGATTACCCCCGCGGCGGCGCTGCTGCCCGCGCTGATTATCACCGTGGCCACCACGTTGGTGGAAGCCGTCTCCATTTGGGGACTGGATAATTTGACGATTACGGCCGTTGCCATTCTCATCTTGCAACTATGGCCGTTCTGAAAAAATAGGACACAGATTTACACAGGCTTGTGGTGAGCTGCTCAACGTGGTTGAGCGAGGTCGAACTAAGAACACAGATAAAAGCAAAATCTGTGGGAATCTGTGTTTATCTGTGTCCCTTTCCCAGCCAATGACGCAATTAACTCCAATTCCCTTTGAAGAAATCCAGGCCATTTTGTTTGACATGGACGGTACGCTGATTGATACGGATGATACGGCCGTTGCTAATGTGGCGCGGTGGTTACGGCCGTTTTTCGGCGAACAAGCGGCGCAGCGGGCCCGTTGGCTGCTGATGAAAGTTGAATCCCCGGCCAACGCCTTCATCACCCTGGCCGACCGGCTGCATCTGGATGAGCCGCTGAAATGGTTCAC
>CALBTC010000355.1 GCA_937967805.1 uncultured Anaerolineaceae bacterium | reverse complement strand
GTGTTCAAATAGTCGATAGCCCGTTCGCGATTGATGGCAAAAGTGTGCTCATCTACCGGAATATTGACCGATCCCCACCAGATGTCATCTTTAGAATCTGGATGCTCCACGATGCGCTTGTCTTTGGGGCTGCGGCCCGTTTTGGCGCCGGAACGTACCATCAAGGCACCGGAATCGGCGATAGCTGCATCCACTTCGTGAGCCAGGGCCTCCTGGTAGAGTTGGGCCGGCATAGCGTTGCGTACAATGGTGGTAACTTCGATGTTGTGTTTTTTAAGGGTGAAATGAGTAGACAAAAGAACCTCCCTGATTTTTCGATTGACGTTTTTGCCGGGGGCATTATATCAAAAATCATTTGGATTTTTTTGGCAAAACGTAATGTGTATCATAAACAATATTCATAAAAGCGCATTATTTTGCGTTTTGCGGTTTCTGGTTAAACTAGATTGATGGAAAAAATCAGCTTATTGACGGGAAAACGAATTTTGTTGGGGGTGACCGGTTCCATTGCCTGTTACAAAGCGGTCGATTTGGCTTCTAAATTGACGCAGGCGGGCGCTGAAGTCGATGTCATCTTGACGGAAGGCGCACAGCAATTTATAACACCGCTGACGTTTCGCTCGGTGACAGGACGGCCGTCTTACGGCGACATGTGGAGCCTAGACGATCACGTGCAGCACGTGGGTCTGGGGGAAACGGCCGATCTCTTTGTCATTGCCCCGGCTACCGCCCACACAATTGGCAAGCTGGCCCACGGCCTGGCCGATAATTTGCTGACGGTCACAGCGCTGGCAGCGCGCTGCCCCCTCCTTATTGCCCCGGCGATGGATATGGGCATGTACGAACATCCGGCCACGCAGGCTAACGTGGCCACGCTGCGCGAACGCGGCGTCCACTTTGCCGGACCGGCCGAGGGGCGCATGGCTTCGGGCTTATCCGGCCTGGGGCGGATGGTGGAACCGGCCGATTTGCTGGCCCACATTCGGCAGATGCTGGCGAAGGGTGGTCCACTGGCCGGGCGCAAGGTGGTGGTTTCTACCGGGCCCACGCGGGAGCCGCTGGACCCGGTGCGCTTCATCAGCAATCGCTCCACCGGCAAGCAGGGATTGGCCGTGGCCCAGGCGGCGCTGGACGCCGGCGCGGAGGTGACGGTGGTGCATGGTCCCATTGTTGAGCCGGTGCCGTTTGGGGCAACGGCCGTTTCCGTGCAAACTACCGATGAGATGGGTGACGCCGTGCTGGAAGCGTCCAAGGGATCGGATGCTCTTTTCATGGTAGCTGCTGTGGCCGATTTCCGTCCCAACGCCCAATCGGGCCAGAAAATCAAGAAGACCGATGAGCAATGGGGGCGGGCCATCGGTCTGGAAGTGACTTTGGATATTTTATCGGCGGTGAAGGAGCAGCGGGACAAAAGCGGTTATCCGCGGGTGGTGCTGGGCTTTGCCGCCGAAACGCACAACGCTTTTGAATACGGCCGTGACAAACTGCTGCGTAAAGGGCTAAACTTCATCGCCGTGAATGACGTGATGGACGAGGATGCCGGGTTTGAAGTGGATACCAACAAGGTGCTGCTGCTCAGCTCGGCCGGGGTAGTGGAAGAGATACCATTGCAAAGCAAAACGGCCGTTGCTGAGCGGCTGGTGCATCATGTGGCAAGGAGCCTGAACGGGGAGCGGTAAACGGTAAGCAGTGATCGGTAGGCAGTCACTTTCCGATTACCGATCACCGATTACCGATAACGGAAAAATATGGATCGTAAACAGTTACGAGATGATTTACTGACGGTTTTTAACCTGGAGGAGCTGCAACTGCTGTGCCGGCGGTTGGGGGTGGCGTATGATGATCTGCGGGGCAAGACCCATCGCGACAAGGCCGGGCTGTTGATTGGCACCATGGAGCGCAGCGGCCGTCTGCCCGAGCTGGTGCAGGAGGTGGTGCGCGAACGGCCGCATTTAGAAGAAACCTACGGCGCGTACATTGCTATTGAAACGGCCGCACCGGAAGACCCCCTCAGCTGGCTGGACCGGCTGGCCCAGGGCGAAGGTCCGGCCATTGAAGAGCCGCCCACCATGCGCTGGAACACAGAAGTTAGCGAGGATGAGGAAGATGAGTAAGCTATTTGTTATTTTAGGGGCAGCATTCATGATGTTGGGCGTTGGCGCCGGCGCGTTTGGCGCGCATGGCTTGAGCAGCTATTTTGAACGGTTTCCCAATCTGGCGGCGAATTATGAAACGGCCGTGCGCTACCACGTCTACCACGCCCTCGGCCTTTTTGCCGCCGCCTGGCTGGCCGACAAATACCCGATGGCCTTGACCACCTGGGCCGGCTATCTCTTTGTGGCGGGCATCATCTTTTTTTCCGGCACTCTTTACCTGCTCGTCTTTACCCGGCAAAGCTGGCTGGGAGCCATTACCCCCATTGGGGGCGTGGCTTTCATCGCCGGCTGGGGCTGCCTGCTTCTCGCTGCCTGGAGGAATTTATGAACCCCTACGGTGTCCCTGGCCTTTCTGTGCAGGAACTGGCCCAAAAGCGTGACAACGACGAACCGTTTATTTTGCTCGACGTGCGTGAGCCCAATGAACTACTCTACGCTAATTTGGGCGATGACGTGTTGACAGCTCCGCTAAGCGAGCTGGTCCGGCAAGGGCCAGAGGCATTGCCCGAAGCCGTGCTGGCCAACAAAGAGGCTGAAATTGCGGTGCTGTGCCATCATGGCAACCGCAGCGCCCAGGTGACTGCCTGGCTGCGCCAGCAGGGCTGGTCCAACGTGTTTAACGTGGATGGCGGTATTGATGCCTATGCCATCGCTGTTGATCCGGCCGTTGGGCGGTATTGATCGTCCCCCTGCATTCTGTACTGCTGCTCACCAAACCTATGTCGTTGTATGGTAAAATCGAAACAACCTTTTCCCGCAAGCTGCCACCCACAGCAGCTTGCCCAAGTCAGCAGTAACGATATAGGTGGCCATGTCAGACTCCCTGAAAATTTACGAGGTTGGACCGCGCGACGGCTTACAAAACGAAGCTGACCTCATTGAAACAGAGCAAAAGAAGGTCCTGGTTGAAGGGTTGGTTGCTTCCGGCCTGCACCATATTGAGCTGACCAGTTTTGTGCATCCCAAGGCAGTGCCACAGATGGCCGATGCAGACGAAGTGATGACGTACAGCCGCCAAAAGTGGCCCCAAACCGACTTCATCGGCCTGGTGTTTAACCAGCGTGGTTATGATCGGGCTTTAGAAGCAGGCTGCCGCTCGATGGCCTTTGGCGTGTCCGTGAGCGAAACGTTTAGCCAGAAAAACACGCGCATGTCGTCACAGCGGGCCTACGAAATTACTTGTGACCTCATGGCCCAGGCGCGGCGCGACGGCATCTGGACCCGCATCTACGTGATGACCGCCTGGGTGTGCCCGTTTGAGGGGGTTACGCCGCCACATCGCACCATTGCGCTGGCCGAGAAGCTGTGGCAGTTGAAGCCGGATGAACTGGCCATTGCCGACACCATCGGCCACGCCAATCCGCTGGACGTGGGGCATTTGATGGAGGCGTTGGGACGGCGGCTGGAGATGAGCAAACTGGCAGTACACTTGCACGACACCCAGGCAATGGGGCTGGCCAACGCCACTACGGCGCTGCAGGCCGGGGTGCGCATCTTCGACAGCAGCGTGGGCGGGTTAGGCGGCTGTCCTTTTGCCCCCGGCGCAGCGGGGAACCTGGCTACAGAAGATTTGGTGTTTTTGGCGTATAAAATGGGATTGGGCACGGGGGTGGATTTTGCTCGCTTGTGGGACGTAGTGTATCAGATTGAGGCTTATGTGGGACGGCCGATTGGCGGCCGGATTCGGCAGTGGTGGGAAAGCCAGTGCGCGCAGGAGCCTTCGTTTACGTTTAGGTAGTGGATAACGCGCTTTCTCCCCAAATTTTGCTCTCGGCTTACTGCCAGGGCGTGTTCCCGATGGCCAATGAAGACGGCCGTATCTACTGGTACGATCCAGACCCCAGAGCTATCATACCGTTAGATCGTTTTCATGTTTCCCGCTCCCTTCGGCGGACCATCCGTCAGCAGATATTTGACATTCGTTTTGATACAGCATTTACGGCCGTTATCAACGCATGTGCCGCACCCGCACCTGGTCGCGAAGAAACCTGGATCAGCGACGAGATCATCCAGGCGTATTCGCGACTGCATGAGCTGGGCTTTGTCCATTGCGTAGAAGCATGGCAAGACGGTGAGCTGGTTGGCGGATTATACGGCGTTGCCATTGGCGGCTTTTTTGCCGGGGAGAGTATGTTTAGCCACGTCAACGATAGCAGCAAGGTAGCCCTGGCTTTCCTGGTGGCTCATCTAAACGAGCGCGGCTTTCAACTGCTGGATACACAGTTTATGACGGAGCATTTACGCAGCCTCGGTGCCATCGAAATTCCGGCGGCAGCCTACAAAATACGGTTAAGGCAGGCACTGCTTGTACCAACAGCTTTTCGCTGAGTTTCTGTACTGAAAATCTGTAGTCCGAACATCCTTGTTTGGACATTGAACAAGGATGTTCGGTTTACGAGGAGGAGAAGATGACAAGGAATTTAGACCCCGATGATGTGCGGCTGTTTAGCGGCCGTTCCAACGTACCATTAGCTAAAAAAATTAGTGAGCATTTGGCAGTCCCTCTGGAAGAGACAAAATTCTCCAAATTTAGTAACGACAACCTGTTTGTGCAGTTAGGTGCCAGCGTGCGCGGGCGCATTGTGTACATTGTGCAGTCGATGACGCCACCGGTGAGCGACCACCTGGTGGAGCTGCTGATGATGCTGGACATTGCCAAAAGCGCCGCCGCGCGTGAAATCCATGCCATCATTCCCTACTTTTCCTATGCCCGCTCCGACAAAAAAGATGCGCCCCGCATCTCCATCACGGCCCGGCTCATTGCCGATCTGCTGCATACCTCCGGGGCTACCCACGTCATGACAATGACGCTGCATTCCCCGCAGGTGCACGGCTTTTTCAGTGTGCCGGCGGACCCGTTGACGGCGCGGATGACGCTGGGCCAATTTATGCGCCAGCGTGAATGGGACCCTAAAAAGACGGTGGTTGTTGCCCCAGACATGGGCCGAGCCAAGCCGGCAGCCCGTTTTGCCAAAGATTTGGGCCTGCCCATTGCTTCTGCAGATAAGACAAGGGTGTCTGACACGGAAGTAAAGATTGGCGGTCTGATTGGGCGGCAGGTGGAGGGGTTTGAACAGGCGTTGGTATACGATGATGAAATCGCCACAGCCGGATCGGTGGTGGAGTTAAGCGAAGTGCTCATCGAAAGCGGCATCAAGCGCATCACGTTGATTTGTACCCACGGCCTCTTTTTGGGTCCGGCGGTGGAGCGTATCAAGTCGATTCCGCAAATTCAGGAGGTCATTACGACAGACACAGTGCAACGGCCGCTTGAGCGCCAACCCCCCAATCTCACCGTCCTCTCTGTGGGCAATGTTTTTGCTGAAGCAATTCGCCAAAATTACCTTCGTCGCTCTATTGGCGAACTGTTTGAAGGGATAGAATCATGAGCGGCGGGCTATGGGACAAGATCAGGTGGCTTTTTAAGGATGACGAACCATTACAGCCAGAAGAGCCCAAAATTGTGATTCCAGAGGTGACAATTCAGAAAACGAGACAGGGTCAAACGGCCGTTTCCCACCCACCAACTGCCTCCGTCGATCCCGTCTTTTTGCGGCAGCAAATGAGCAATCATCTGGATGAAGTGCAGTTGGCCACAATCGGGGAGACGATTGGCCAGGATTATGCTGCCTTGCCGGGGGGTAAAGGACGGAAAGTGTTACAGTTGGTGACAGCTTTTGAGAAAGAAGGACAATTAACCGAGCTGTTAGTGCTGTGTCAGCAGCAAAATAGCAGCATAGAGTGGCAAATGGAGAAGATTAATGAGTGAAGCAAACGAACAAGATTTTGTGATGGCGTTTCAGGATTCCTGTGACAAGCCGGCGTTATTGTTGATTCACGGCTTCCCGTTGAGCAGCCAGATGTGGGAGCCGCAGCTAGAAGATTTGGCCGATTATGTGCGCGTCGTGGCCCCCGATTTGCGCGGCCATGGCGGCTCAGACAGCGTGCCGGGACCGTACAGCATCACCTTGCTGGCTGATGATTGCGCCGACTTGTTGGGGTACCTCAACGTGGCGACGCCGTTTGTGGTGTGTGGGCTGTCTATGGGTGGCTACATTGCCCTGGAGTTTTATCGTCGTTATCCGGAGCAGGTGGCCGGGCTCATTTTGGCGGCGACCCGGGCCGGGGCTGACTCTCCCGAGGGAAAAGCGAATCGTGATAAAGCAGCGGAAACGGCAAAAAGTGAGGGGGTAACGGCCGTTTCTGGCGGCATGTTGCCCAAAATGCTGGCCCCGCAAAACTACGAATCGGACGATGAGCTGGTCGATTACGTGAAAGAGATCATGAGCACAACCTCGCTCAACGGCATGGTGGGCGCGCTGGCCGCTATGCGTGACCGGATCGATTCTACCCCTATGCTCGGCGACATCGATGTGCCCGTCCTCATTATTCATGGGGCCGATGACCAGCTCATCCCTCTTTCTGAGGCGGAGGCAATGTACAAAGCGATTCCCAACGCAGAGCTGGTCATCATCCCCGACGCCGGCCATCTGCCCAACCTGGAGCAGCCGGACCTGTTTAACGACGCCGTCATCGACTTTCTCGAAGAGCTGCTCGAAGAAGAGGAAGACGAAGACGATTAAACACGAATCACACGAATGAACGAATGGCACCAATCTCTAAAAATTCGTACCATTCGTTCATTCGTCAAATTCGTGTTTTGCTTTTATTCGCACGGCTGATTTAATCCCGCCAAAATCCAACAGTCCATCCCCTGGGCAAGCCACGCCTGGGCATCGACCCACACGCCATCTACCAGCAAATCCCAGTGGAGATGATTGCCGGTGGAGAGTCCCGTGGTACCGACCTCGCCGATGATTTGGCCCGGTGTCACCACGTCGCCGGGGACCACGGCCAGGCTGGACAGGTGGTAGAAACCGGTGTAAATCCCCAGGCCGTGGTCGATGATGACCGCGCCGCCGCGCACGTACAAAAATTCGGCAACCACCACGGTGCCGCCGGCCGGGGCCAGCACCGGCGTACCGCCGTAAGCGGCGAAATCGACACCTTCATGGTAGGTACGGTACGGGCCGCCGTTGTAAGAACGTCGCGCGCCAAAGGTGGAGCTGATCGTCAGGAAGTTGTTAATGGGTAGTTGGAACGGTGCGTGCCATTGGGCGGCGCCGCTGTTCTTTTCCCAAATTTCAAACAGCCGGGCCCGCTCTTCCTCGATGGACTGCTGGTCGATTTGTGCGGCCGTTCCCGTCAGCGTCAATTCCTG
>CALBTC010000354.1 GCA_937967805.1 uncultured Anaerolineaceae bacterium | reverse complement strand
TGGAACCAGCCTATCTTGCCCGCTTTTTTTGTCAACTAAATGGATAAAGTCCAGATTATGCGCCAGATTGAGTTTATGGTGGAAGTGTTGCAGCAAGTAACCGGGCTGGCGCGGGAAAAACGTTACCAGGCGGCCATGTCCCTCATTGATGAATCGCTGGATAAGCTGTTTGGTCTGAACGGCACGCTCATCACCGGCCTGTTTGGTCGCGAGCCTTTAAGCCAGCTTACCTTTGGTGAAGAAGCCGACCTGAGCCAGGCAAAGCTGATTGCCGCCGCCGCCTTGCTCAAAGAAGCTGGGGAAATCCAGACAGAACAGGGTGAAGAAGTTGAGAGTTTTCGATCCTTTCTAACGGCACTGGAACTGCTGCTGACCGCACTGTTAAACCACGATAATTCCCCGCTGCCTGAGTACGCACCAGAAGTCGATGAGCTGATGGAGATGCTTGCCGACTGGCATCTGCCAACCCATCTCAACAAGCTGCTGCTGCGCTATACCCATAAGCTGGGCCGGCTCGATGAGGCAGAAAACTTACTGTTTGAGATGATCGAGCAGGAGCCAGAAGATGAAGAGATTTTACAAATAGGCATCACCTTCTACCAGCTTATCCTCGAAGAAAGTGATGCCTATTTGGAGGCCGGGAATTTGCCCCGTGCAGAAGCGGAGGACGGCCTGGCTGAACTGTTGGCCCACCGAAAATGAGACTTTGGTGGCAAAATCTCACAACAGGGTTGCTTTTCTATACCCAGTTTGTAAGATGTGTGCACTAAAGTTATTTACATTGTTGAAATAGCCCCGTGGGAATATCCTCAAGCAACTGGGTAGCCACCTCTAATAACCGGGCTGAGCCAAAAGCAACAACTGGGAAACAATATTTTGATTCAAAAACTACGCAGATTTCTACGTACTATGTTCACGGGCTGGCAAAAACGCACGATCCTGGTTTACTTCGCCAGCCTGGGGCCCGGTTTGCCGGTCCTCAACCTGTACTTTCGTCCCTGGCTGCTACGCTGGGCAGGGGTAGGTGTAGGACATGCAGCAAACATCATGCCCCGCATTCAGGTTACACCAGGCCGGCTTGCCATCGGCAAGGGGGTGTTTATCAACACCGACTGCCGCTTTGCCTGCGGCGGCGGCATCACCATAGGCGATCACTGCCAGATCAGCGCCCGCGTTTCGTTTGAGACGATCAGCCACCGGCTGCTGCCCGTGATGGACGGCAAGCGTCCCAGCTATCCGGCCCCCATCGTGGTGGAAAATAATGTGTGGATTGGCTCCGGCGCCATTTTGCTGCCGGGGATTACGGTGGGCGAAGGAGCTGTGGTTGCCGCCGGGGCCGTTGTTACGAAAGATGTACGGCCGTTCACCGTCGTCGGCGGCATTCCGGCACGCGTCATCCATGATCTAAACACCAGCCAGGTCAATGGCTCTCCGCCATTCTCTTCCCCACCCCATCAATCCCCGGTTCCGGTAACAAGTTAAACTATTGTAAGGGAAGGGGCATCTGCCACAGTTTGCTGGTACGGTTGACGCGAATGTGGCCAATCCACTTCACCCATTCCACACCCCGCTGATCGGCGGCCACCAGGCGCAGCGGGAAGCCGTGGCCGTGCGACAGCGGCGCGCCGGCCACGTCCAGCGCCAGAAAGTAGCGCCTGGCCTGTTCAATGGAAAAGCGGCGTTTGTAGCCCGACACAGCAATTACTGAGATACTGGCGGCTTCTTCTGCCACTCCGGCCATGTCTAGCAACCGCGCCAGAGAAACGCCGCGCCACACCTGTTCCGAATACCAGCCGCCGGTGCAATCGACAACGGCCGTATCCTCCCGGTCAATCATCTGGCGCAGTTGGTCGTAGCTGAAGGTAGACGGCCGCTGCACCGCCCCATCCAGCACCAACTGCCAGTTGGCTGTGTCTACCGGCGGCGGATTGTCGGCAATCCAGCTCACCACCGGGAAGCGCCCGCTGAAGCTGCCCATCTCATACGATCCGGTAAAGCGGCGGGCGGCCCCAGGCAGGTCCAGTTCACCCTTGCTCCACTCGGCCACGCGCCAGCCGATGAAGCCCAAGACGGTGGAAACGGCCGTGCCCAAAAACAGCCGCCGGCTCAACGTCTGCGGCACGCGCCAGATGAAGCGCATGTGCCAGGCGTGCCAGGCCATCAGCAGCAGCAGCGGCACCGCCAGGTAAATGTGGATGCTCACCAAACTAAAGCCGCCCAGGTAAATCGGCCCGCTAAACGTCCACAGCAGGCCGGTGACCAGGACAACGAGCAGCAAGATAAACATGGCGGCAAAGGCGATGCGGCGGCGCGTCCACACATTTTTGCGGCGCAGGGCATCCAGGATGATGCCACCTTTCCAGTAAAGCAGCACCAGCAAGGCATAGGCGCCAATGCCGTGGGCCCACAAAATCCAGGCGCGGGAGAGACGGCCGTTGACCATGCCAAAGTAGCCGGTGATCGCCTGAATCACCAGCAGCACCAGTAAAAGCACATTTGCCCAGGGAAACTTCATGCCTTGTTCCTCATTGCGTTGCCTTGCATTATACTCGCAATCCCGCTTTCACCACGTAGCGGTACTCATCAGCATTAATGAGGACGGCCGTTGCCTCATGTGCCACAAGCACAATGCTCTAAAGCAAATTGACATCCCCAACCCACTCTTGCTAGACTCTCTGAAGGTAGCTGCGCTGTAGAAATCGCGCTGGCTCGCGCATCTGTCGCGCAAAAGGAATTCCAAAATGGCCTTCCAAGATGATCCAGACATCTACGTCGAAAATTGATTAGTTTGGGTGCAAAAAATGCGGGACTTTTTTCATATTGACAAAGTGATTGACGAGACAAAGCGATGGTGTTATACTGTTAACGGCTCCCCCCCCAGAGGTGGTCGGACTAACGCCCGTTAGTTCGCCACCTCCTTTTTTTGCCTATTCATCGTGGGGGCCAAAACCATCATTAGGAACTGAACATGCCCGATGAAAAACCGATTCTTGTTGCAGACGAAACGGCCGTTTTACCCCACCGCGTCCTAAAACCAGATGCTCCCGGCCCTCATCCCACCGTGGTGATGATTCACGGGCACCTGGGCTCAGAAGACGTGATGTGGATCTTCAGCCAGACGCTGCCGCAGGATTGGCTGGTGGTGGCCCCCAGAGCGATTGTAGACGAGGGAGACGGCCGTTACAGTTGGCATCCCCGGCAGCAAAATGAGTGGCCCACGCTGGATGCTTTTGCTACGGCCGTTGACGTTTTGGAACAGTTCATCGACACGCTGCCGGAGCTTTATATTGCCGATCCCAACCATATTTACCTGATGGGATTCAGCCAGGGAGCCGCCGCCGCTTTTGCCCTGGCCATCCGCACGCCGGAGAAAGTGCAGGGCATTGCCAGCCTGGTGGGCTTTATGCCGCGCCAGGTTGAGGACGCCATTGAGACCGCTCGCCTGAGCGATCTGCCTGTGTTCATGGCGGTTGGCACGGAGGATGACCGCGTTCCCCTAGATATTGCCAGGGAATGCGGCAAGGCGGTTCGGGCGGCAGGCGCTTACCTGGAATATCGCGAATATGAGACGGGGCACAAGCTCAACGGAGCCGGCATGAGCAAGCTCAAACGCTGGTGGGCGGAACGAGCTGAGGAAGTTGAGTAGCCGTCAGGCACGGCCGTTTTCCCCCCGAAGCTGCTGCTGCAAAACGGCCGTAACCGCCATGAAAGCTTCAGCCTGAGGCGTATCTGGATGATCGTGCATGAGCGGATTGGCCTGGTTGATACTTTGGGAAACGGCCGTTGTCAGCGGTATCTGGCCCAAAATTGGGACATCGGCCAGCGCAGCAGGTCGCCATTTGGCCGAGCGTTGAAAAATCTCGTGCTTTTCCTGGCAGTTGGGGCAAATGAAATAGCTCATGTTCTCCACAATCCCCAGGATAGGCACATCGGCTTCCTGAAACATGAGCAGCGATCGGGAGGCGTCCAGCAGGCTTAAATCCTGCGGCGTAGTGACAATGATCACGCCGCGTAATGGCACCCGTTGCAGCAGCGACGCCTGCGGCTGCCCGGCCGAAGGCGGCAAATCGATCAACAAATAATCCAGCGGTCCCCAAATGACATCTTTCAACGTTTGCACCACCAACTGCCCCACCGCATCCGGACTTCGCGCCGGATCAATCACTTCGTTTTCCGCCACGAGCAAGCCAATTGACATAATATTCAGGCCAAAGCGAGAAAGTGGTTTAATGTAGGCTGGCGCTTCCTTGCGGCGAGCAATAGCGGCCATGCCCTTGGCTGCTTTATGCCTATGAATCCCCAGCATGATGGGCACGTTGGGACCATACACATCAGCGTCAAAGATGCCCACTTTGGCGCCCTGCCGCTGCAATGCCAAAGCGAGGTTGACGGTGACGGTGGTTTTACCCACCCCACCTTTGCCGCTGGCTACGGCGATAACGTTTTTTACTTCGGGCAAAATGATTTTTGTGTTCACCACGCTGTCTCTTTAGATGCTGCTCCTGTCAACTGCCCGTATTCAAGCGGATTGTGGCAAAGGGGTCAAGGAACTCATCCTGAATTATAATCATGGCTATGCGCCTCTCATTGCTTGACCGACTACAGGAACTGGAAACGGCCGTTTCCTACACCACCTTAGCGCCAGATGGGGAACCATCATTCAGTTACCAGTCTGGTAAATTACCCATTCTTGTCTCTGCGCCGCACGCCACCGCCCACCGGCGCCGCCAGCGCATCAAGGGAGAAGAAGAATTCACCGGCGCCCTGGCCCAGTTCCTGGCCGATACCACCGGTGTCCACGCCCTTTTCAGCCATTACCGTTCTACAGGTGATCCAAACTGGGATCGCGACAGTCCGTACAAAAATCGTCTGCGAGAGATTGTGCACCAGAACGACATTCGTTTTGTGCTGGATCTGCACGGCATGTCTAACAGGTACAAAATTGGGCTGGCACTGGGCACGATGAACGGCCGTTCCTGCCCGGAATACGAACCGCTCATCCTAAAAACCGTTAAGAACCAGTTGCAGCCCATTAGCCAAAAAGCGGCCAAGGAATTCTCCGAACTGCATTGGGACCATTTTGTGCTGAATCATTCGCGCTTTACGGGCGGATTGGCCAACTACACCATCACCCGCTTTGCTTCGCAGCAGTTGGGCGTGCCCGCGCTGCAAATTGAGCTTTGTGCCAGTGCGCGCGTGGTGGAGAGACGGCCGTTTAATGCATCGTCTAAACCATTTTACGGCCAGCCCAAAGCCATTGAGCAGACGGTAAGCTTGCTGCAAGCATTGGTCCAGGCCGTTCTTGGCGTAATGTAAGAATCGTGTAAAGAGAAAAGCGCGCGCTGTAACCTGTGCTAGAATTTTGCATCAGACAAAGAGGAATTTTGCCAATGAGTAAAAAACCGTGGTGGAAAGGACCAAATGGCGAATGGTACGTGGTGATTCAGATCATCCTGTTTGGGCTGGTTGCTTTTGGTCCGGCATCGCTGCCCGGTTGGCCCGCCTGGGACGGGCCGTGGCGTACGATTAGCGTTGTCGTTGGCTTGATTGTGGGTGGTTTGGGCGGCCTGATGGTTTTGGCCGGGTTATTTAGTTTAGGCAGTAATTTAACGGCCGTTCCCAAACCCAAAGAAGACGCCCACCTGGTGGAACACGGCGCCTATCGCTGGGTGCGCCATCCCATTTACAGCGGCATCATCTTGGGAGCATTTGGTCTGAGTTTGCTGCGCGGCGGCTGGCTCAGCCTGCTCTATGCACTCATCCTATTCGTCTTTTTTGATGTGAAATCAAGGCGGGAGGAAGATTGGCTGCGCGAAAAATACAGTGATTATGAAGCCTACCAGCAGCGCGTGCGTAAACTGATTCCCTTTCTATATTGAATATTGAATGATCTGCCATTTTGGAGGTAAACATGACCATGAAACAACTTGTGCTGATTTTATTTTTGTTGGTGATGCTGGGAACGGCCGTTGCCTGCGGCGCTCAAACCGAAACAGCCGCCCCCGCTCCAGCAGCAGAAGTAGAGCTCGGCGAAACGCTCGATCTGGCCGACACCGTTGACGTACAGACCGTGGCCAGCATCAAAGACCGCTCAGACGTGATTGTGCTGGACGTGCGCGAGCAGTGGGAGTACGACGAAGGCCATATCCCCGGCGTCACCCTCATCCCCATGGGCGAAGTGCCCGACCGCCTGGCCGAAATCCCTACCGACAAAGAAGTAATCGTCACCTGCCGCAGCGGCAACCGCAGCGGCCAAATCACCGACTACTTGCGCCAGCAGGGATTTGACAACGTCCACAACATGGACGGCGGCATTCTGGCCTGGGAAGCCGCCGGCTACGAGGTAGAACAATAAAAAGCATTTGGGACACAGATAAACACAGATTCGCTTCTTTTATCTGTGTTTATCTGCGTAAATCTGTGTCCTATTTCTTAGGTTCGGCGACGATCATGACGTCCTGGCGGGGGAAGGCGAGCGACAGCCCTTTTTCGGCGAAGGTGAGGCGAATTTGGCGGCGCAGGTAGCGCTGCACTTCCCATTGGGCGTTGGGCAGCGTTTTGACCATGATGCGCAGCCGCACGGCCCACTCTTCCAGCCCCTCTACACCGGTGACTACGGCCGGTTCCTGCAGCAGCAGGCCCATCATTTTATGCTCGGCCATCGCTTCACCGATTTCTTGCAGGGTTTTTACGGCCGTATCCAAATCCTCCTCGTACGTCACGCTCACGTCCACAATCGCCCGCGACCAATCCCGCGACTTGTTGGCCACAATACGAATCTCCCCGTTAGGAATGATGTGCACCGTGCCGTACAGGTCGCGCAGCTCCGTGGCCCGCAGCGTCATGTGCTCCACCGTGCCGGTGATGCCGCCGATTTCCACCACGTCCCCCACCGTGTACTGATCTTCAATGAGGATAAACAGCCCGGCAATCATATCCTTCACCAGCGTTTGCGCGCCCAGGCCAAATGCCAGGCCGACAAAGCCAACGCTGGCCAGCACCGGCGTAATGGCCACCCCCAGCTCCGTCAAAATCATCATGACGGCCGTGCCCACAATAATGACCACCCCGGTGCTGTGAACCACGCGGAAAATCGTCTTGGTGCGCCGGTCCAGCTCGCTGTCTTCCTCACCATCCATCGCCTGAATGCGGCGGCTGAGGGTGCGGGTCAACATGCCAAGCAAATAGTAAGCCGCCACAGACACAACCAAAATCAAAAGAATCGTCAGGCCATGCTCGCGCAGCCAGGTTAAGGCTTGTTCGTTGAAGTTCGCCATAGGAAAGAAATTCATTTGTCGTAATTGTAAAAGCCGCGGCCGGTTTTGCGGCCTAAACGGCCGCTTTCCACCATGCGCTTTTGGATGGGATGGGGACGATATTTCGGCTCCTGAAAATAGGCATCATAGACAGACTGCGTGACGGCCAGATTCACGTCGCAGCCAATCAAGTCAATTAGTTCAAACGGCCCCATACGGAAGCCAATGGAGCGCATGAGTTTATCCAGCGTGGCGGGGTCGGTGGCGTTTTCGCCCAGCAGCCGGAACGCTTCACCGTAAAACGGCCGCGCCACCCGGTTCACAATAAAAGCGGGCGTATCTTTGCACAGAACGGCCGTTTTCCCCACATTGGCTGCATATTCTTGCACCGCAGCCACCGTCTCGTCGCTGGTAAAATCGCCGCGAATGATCTCCACCAACTGCATGATATGTGCCGGGTTGAAGAAATGGATACCCACAACGCGTTCGGGACGTTCGGTGGCTCCGGCAAGGGCGCTGATGCTCAGGCTGGAGGTGTTGCTGCCTAAAATGGTGTGGTCCGGCGCAGCCGCATCCAGCGTGGCAAAAATGTCTCGCTTCAACTCCAGCTTCTCCGGCGCGGCTTCGATGATTAGGTCGGCTTGTGCGGCCGTTTCCAGCGAGGTGGTCAGCGCAATAGCCTCTTTGGCCTTTTCGGCCACATCCGCCTCGGTTTTGCCCCTGGCCACACCCTTATCAAGCGACGCTCGAATGCCGTCCAGCGA
The DNA here is from genome assembly GCA_937967805.1 of uncultured Anaerolineaceae bacterium. The sequence continues at coordinate 18,448 of CALBTC010000354.1, read as the reverse complement.
CCGGGCTAGTACGTCATCCGCCACGTCGTATAAAATTACCTCGTACCCTGCCAACGCCGAAACCTGGGCAATGCCCGCTCCCATTGTGCCCGCGCCGATGACCGCCACTTTGTTCATGCCATTTTCCTTTTTTGGTAATCGATTATTGGTAATCGGTGACTTGCTTACTGAACATCGATTACTGATTACTGTTCACCGATTACCGATTACTCCCCTTTAAACTGTGCCTCGCGCTTCTCTAAAAATGCCGTCACGCCTTCTTTGTTGTCGTGGCTGCGTCCGGCAATCTCTTGTAAGTGCGCTTCATATTCCAGCGCGCCAAACAGGTCGGTGTTCCAGGCGTGGTTCATGGCGCGCTTGGTGAGCCCGTAAGCCAGCGTGGGCCCTGTTGCCAGCGGGCCGGCCCAGGCAGCCACCGTTTCCATGAGCTGCGCCGCGGGCACGACACGGTTCACCATACCCCAAGCCAGTGCGGTATCTGCCGGAATTTTGTCGGCAGTGATGGCCATCTCATAAGCGCGGGCCTGCCCGATGAGCCGGGGCAGCAGCCAGTTGGTGCCGCTGTCTGGCACCAGGCCCACTTTGCTAAAAGCAAGCATGAAGCTGGCGCTGTCGGCGGCAATGCGGATGTCGGTGGCCAGGGCTACGCCAACGCCGGCCCCGGCCGCAATGCCGTTGATGGCCCCGATGATTGGTTTTTCCAGCCGCACCATCTGTTTGATGAGCCGGTGGTAGCCGTGGCGTAAATGATCACCGATAGAGAAGCTATCGCCCCGCTCCATGACGTCGGCCAAATCCTGACCGCTGGAAAAGGCACGGCCGTTTCCCGTCAGCACCACACAGCGAATCTCTTTTTCACGATCAGCTTGCTTAAATGCGTTGGTTGTCTCATCGATCATCTGATCGTTAAACGCATTCAGCTTGTCTGGCCGATTTAGCGTAACGGTGGCCACGCCGTTGTCCACCTCAAACAGAATTGTCTCGAATGCCATCACAACCTCCTTCAGAAACGTGGGACAATTTTGTTGTAGGATAAAAAATTATTTGGGTAATCTCAACGAATAGCCCATAAATTGTCATTCTGAGCCCCCTTTGGCGAAGAATCCCTTCAAGCTTGACCTTGTTTAAGCCATGCCACCCTTAGAGGGATTCTTCGTTTCACTCAGAATGACAAGTCAGGGTGCTTGGGTAATTACCCGATTTATTTCTTAAACACTAATAAAATTGTCCTACAGAGTTCGCTGTTATGCTACCATTGCCCCGGAAAAAACAAAAACGCAGTCTGCAAAAACAGGCTGCGTTTGTTATCGCATTACGATCGATTGCGTTACTCGGCAAATTTTAGGGGAAAAATGGATCGTCGTCTTCGTCGCTGTCGTCGGCCTCTTCCATTTCTTCAATGACCTCCAGCGGCAGCGAAACCCACAGCATGAGGGCTGGTCCGGCCTCTAGCTGTTCCAGGCGAATAGACACAACATCAACCTGCTGCCTCATGCGCATCTCATCGGGAAAATCGAGCCGCACGGGGCGGTGCTCCTTCCAGGCGTTGCGGCACCGATCCATGATGTCTTCTCCGTTGCCGGTGCGCAGGTGGCACACCGCCACCAGGCGGTCCGTTGGCCCTTCTAAGACCGACTGCACCCAATCGACGGGGGTGGGCCGGAACTCTGGCGTCGGTCCTTCAATGATTGTGATTAATTCTGGTTCAATAGTAGTCATAATGCATTCCAAAAATAGTTAAACGGTTCATTACCGCAAGTCGTTACCAATAGTACAGATTCACAAGACCCTTTGCAACCGCTTTTTGTAAACATTTCCTTTGAATTAAGAATTCAATCCAATTTTGCCTTACTTCAGCTTGCAAGACCGGCATGTATCCTGGTCTACATGCCCGACAAACAGCAGGGCCAGTTTCTTAAATATGGCCAACGTCTACACCGGTTAATTTCTCCAACTTGGCCAACTGTTCACGCGTGCCCACGACAATCAACTCGTCGCCGGCCTGCAGCTGGGTATGCGCTTTGGGAATGTATGAATGATTCTCGCGCAGCATGGCAATGATGGAAACGCCTGTTTCCTGGCGAATGTTGGCATCGCCAACGGACTTGCCCACCAGGGATGACGTCTCGCCAATGGCCAGCTCTTCCACCCACAGCTCTATGCCGCCATCCAGAGTAACCACATCAAAAAAGTCGGTGACGTGCGGCCGTATCACAATATTGGCCATATGCTGCCCGCCAATCTGGTACGGAGAAACCACGCGATTGGCTCCGGCGCGGCGCATCTTACGTTCGTTTTCGGCATCAACGGAGCGGGTGACAATGTACAAATTGCTGTTGAGCGCCCGCGCCGAGAGGACAATGAACAGGTTGCGCGAATCATCCCCGGTGCAAACCAGCATGCCCCAGGCACGCTCGATGCCGGCTTGCTGCAACACCTCGTCGCGGGTGGCATCACCGATCAAATAAGTCAAATCAAGCTGATCAAATTCGGCCGATTTCTCCGGGTCTTTTTCGATCACCACCACCTGTCGTTTGCTGTTAATCAAGGAAGCCACAGCGCTTTGGCCCACACGTCCATAGCCACTCACAATCACGTGGTTTTCCAGGTTCTCAATCGTTTGCATCATGCGTCGTTTTCTCCAGGTTTCGCCCAGGTTGGCCGTCAACAAATATTCCAGACCGTACGCCACAAAAGCCACGCCGGCCACCAGCAGGAAGACGGTGAAAATGCGACCACCGGTTGTCAGCGTTCGCACTTCGCCAAAGCCGACGGTGGTTAAGGTGATTGCCGTCATATAAAAGGCATCAAGCGCATTCCAGCCCTCGATGAGCATGTAACCCACGGTGCCTACGGTAAACAAAAGGAAAGGGATCAAAATCAGGGCAAGTACGCGTCGGTTCATGGTGGCGAATTTAACAAACAAAGCTGCCTTCGTCCAGATGTTGCAGAATTGCGCTAATAAATGGCCGTCTACCCGTGCCAAAGTCGGCCAAAAGCCGTTCCGGCAATTCCCAGCGCAGCGCCGCCACCTCTGCTTCGGCCCGCTTCAGTTCACCATCCACGACGCGCGCCCGAAAAACGGCTCCTACATCCTGCACCACGTCGCCGTTGGCGTGCGTGTAGGTAAACGCTGGACCGCTGTATACACCGAGCAATCGTTCAAGCTCAACGTGCAGCCCGGTCTCCTCAAGCGTTTCACGCACGGCCGTTTGCGCCGCGTTTTCACCCAAATCGCAATATCCGGCCGGGAAGGCCCACGCCTTGTTGTCCCGGCGCTGGATAGTGAGCAGACGGCCGTCTGCTCCCACCGTCACCACCATTGCCCCCACCGCAATCAAGGGATCATGACCGATGAACGGCCGTACCGTCCGAATCTGATCCTTAGGAGAGCTGGCCGAAAATGGCGAAGCAAATACCGGATCGCCCCCGGCCAGCGTGTCTCGCACCATGTCGGCGTACCAGGGTGGCAAATCCATTTGGGCGATAGCTTTCGGCGGGAAAAACGCCTGCTCGCTGGTTTCATGGCCGTCTGGCTGCATCGTACCGCCGGTCACCTGCCCCGCCAGGCAAACAGTAAACTGCTGCACCTGGTCGCCGTTGGGGTAAGTCACGTCATATTTGGGATCGGTGTAGATACCCACCAGCCACAGCGGCCCGGCCACCAATCCCGTTTCTTCCAGCAGCTCGCGCCGAGCGCATGTTTCTATATCTTCACCCAATTCCATTACCCCACCGGGCAGGCCCCAAAAGGTGAAATCGGTGCGGTGCTGGAGGAGGATACGGCCGTTTTCATCCCGCAGCACCACCGTGCCAAAAACCAAAAAAATCTTCTGCTTGCCCACGCGCTCGCGCAGCCATTCAATATAAGACATTATCCCTCCAAAACAGCAAAAATATTCCATTCATTACCAGAGGAAAATCCTGTAGGCCAAAAGTCCTATTTTTCACGTCACCTTAACCCGTCGCCTCTGGTAAATCCGATACCATACGATAGATGAAGTATCAAAATTTACCCTCACGGCTCACTGCCACCGGTACCAGGTTCGGATTGAGCATTGGTACTAAAATTATACTGCCGTACTTTCTGCTGACACTGGTCGTGGCCAGTGTCGGCGCTTTTGTGGTGACCAACCTCGTTGCCAGCTCGTTGGAAGAGCGCATTACGAACCAATTGCTCGATGCTGGCCAGATTGTCGCCGAAGGAATGGTACGCCACGAAGATCAAAGGCTGCAAACGTTGCGCACCGTTGTTGGTACGTCTGGCATTCCTGCGGCCGTTGCCGCCGATGATCCCGCCACGCTGGCTGAACTTGCTCCCCAAATAATCATTAACAGCAATACGGATGCTGTTTTGCTGCTTAACATGGATGGCGTCGAAATGTACGGATGGCGGCGCGTCAGCTCCTCGACCGATACGCAGGGCGTCACAACCAGCGGCGCAGATTTTTCCGGCGTGGCAGCCGTGCAAAAGGCGCTGCGCAACGAAGAGGATGCCCAAGGCAACCGGCGCGTCTTTATTACCGATACCGACAATGGCTTAATGATCTTTACCCTTACGCCGATGTTTTTCCGGGGGGAACAGGTTGGCGTGGCCATGGTGGGCACCTACAGTCGCCGCATGATGCTGGAGCTAACGCTCAATGCCGTAGCCCGCGTCACGCTTTACGATACGCAAGGCAACGTGCTGGACACGTCGTTAGGCGGTGGTGAGGTTGGCATTAATGCCCTCTACCAGGACGACCCAGAAATATTTAGCGAGGTCATTGCCGAACTGGCAGTAACACCGGAGCAGTATGAATTGGTAACCAGCACGGCCAGCCGGCAGGTTCCCTTGCGCCGCCTGGAAGTGTTGGACCAGCAATACGTGCTGGCCTTCGGCGATTGGCGGCTGCGCGGGCAATCGTTTGGCATGTACAGTGTGGCACTGCCTAGCAACTTCATCGTGAGCACGGTGGCCGTCAGCCGGCAGCAGTTCACCGCAATCTTCACCTTAGCGATAGTGGCCGTTTTCATCGGCGGCTTTCTCATTGCCCGGCGCATTACGGACCCGATTCATTATTTGGTGGATACGGCCGTTGCCGTCACCAAAGGAGACCTCAACCGTCGATCTAACCTGCAGGGCAGCGATGAAATCGGGCTGCTCTCTCGCTCATTTGACACCATGACAGCCACCCTGGCCAAGCAAAATCAGACGCTGGACGAACAGCGCAGCCAGCTTAAAGCGATTCTAGACAGCATTGTCGACGGCATCATTGTGTTGGACACGCATGACAATATTTTGAGCGTCAATCCGGCTGCGGAAAAACTGCTGGCCGATCTGGCCCAAGATTTCTTTTCCGGCCCCGTGCGCGAACTAAATCCGGCTGTCAATAGCCAGTCCCAAAACGAGATTACCACGATGAGCGACCTGCTCACGCTGCCCAACAGCAGCCTGCGTCCAAGACGTTACCAGTTGGGCAATCGCGTCCTCAGCGCGCTTTCTGCACCGGTTATCGACAAAAGCGATGAGCGAATCGGCAACGTGATTGTGATGCGCGACATTACCCGCGAGGTAGAAGCAGACAATCTGAAGTCGGCCTTTATTACCTCCATCTCTCACGAGCTGCGCACCCCGTTAACCGTGATCAAAGCGTACACCAACCTGATGCAGGCCAAAGCCAATGGCCACCTGGATGAGAACCAGAAGCAATTTATCGATTACATCAACAAAGGCAGCGCCGAGCTGGAACACCACATCGACCAGCTTATTAAAATCTCAGAAATTGAAGCCGGCACGATTTCCATGAACAAAAAGCGGGTGAATATCCAGAGCCTGGCAGATAGCGCCATTACCCGCTGGCGTGATCGCTTTGAACAAAAGGCAATCGCCCTGGACACCACCCTGCCAGACGAAGAGCTGTGGCTGGAAGCTGATGCAGAACATTTAGGCCGCGCCATTGAAAATCTATTGAGCAACGCGTTAACCTACACGCCGGAAGGTGGCCATGTAGAGCTGTGCATTCAAAAACAAAATGGCAGCATGCGCCTGGACGTGTTAGACAACGGCATAGGCATTGCTGTGGCCGATCATCCTTATTTGTTTAACCGCTTTTTCCGGGCAAATAACAACATTAATTTTGCCGCACGCGGTGTGGGCCTGGGACTGTACATTACACGCACGGTTGTAGAGCTACATGAGGGCAAAGTAAGCGTAGACAGTGAATTAGGGGTTGGCAGCACGTTTTCTATTGAACTGCCGCTGGCGGAGCCGGCCTGATGCGTTCTTCACCGATGATTCCTCCCGCCGAGCTATCTGGTCCGGCAGAAACACAAAATACGCAAAATTCGCGGCGAAATATGTATGCCTTGCTGCTGCTGGCGCTGCTCATCAATTTTGCCTGCATTTTCACAGCAATGTGGTTGGGGCTTAATTTACGGCCGTTACGCTCCCTGCAAGCCAACATGTTAGCCCAATGCAGTGCCGATTACGGCGATGAGTACGACTTTGAGTTTGCCCCGCTCGATCCCACGATCGCCGCCGCTTCTGAAGAGGACGAGTCGCAGCTGCGAAAAACAGGGACCGCCATTCCCCAAACGCCTATTCCTTTCCCGCCAACGGCCACGCCCTCCCGCACGGCCTCACCTACCGGTGAACCGAATACAGCTACACCTTCTCGCACGGCAACGCCAAGCAGAACCAACACGGCCGTTCCCACCCCAGCAACCCCGACATCTACCGGTTCTGCCACGCCAACCAGGACGAGTACGGCCGTTCCCGTTTCCACCGCCACGCCCACTGCCGTGCCGCCTTATTTCACACCGACACCACCGTCCCCCATACAAACGCCTACGCATACACATACTCCGCGGCCAACCAGCACCAACACCCTCATCCCCAGCAGCACGCATACGCCTGTCTCTACGTCTACGCTATTACCCAGCAATACCCCCACCCTGCCACCAACCAGCACCAATACCCCCATCCCCAGCAACACGCCGGACATAACACCCTTGCCCAGCCCTACACCGCGACCTTCTAGCACGCCAACGAATAGCTTCACACCATCACCAATCCCTACCTTTACCCCTTCCCCCGGTCCTTAAGTGCAACTGCCCATTGGCAAATTAGTTAGCGGAGTTGGCGAATGGGCTTAAAGTAGCCGTTCGGTTCCGAAATCGCTATTTTTCCGAACGGCTGCCAAAAACCTATTTTTTCAGCTTGTTAGACGTAAGAACAGGCGGCAGCACCGTCTCTCGCAGCACAGATTCCAAAATGGTGCTGCGCCGTTTCACCAAAACAACGGGGCAGTGCGCCTGTTCGGCCACCTGCTGCGAAACGTTCCCCAGCAGCAAATTGCGGAAAAGCGTCTCGCGCGTGGCGCCGATCACAATCATGTCGGCACTTTTCCCAGCTTCCAGAATACCGGCAACGGGTGTTTCTGCGTTAACAACTTCTTGCGTTAACCGCTCGTATTGTACGCCGCTTGAAGCACGGCGGAAGGTGTTGTTGGCCCGCGCTTCCACATCCATTTGCGTCAGACCATTCACGGCCACATGCACCATGACCACGTCAGCCGGTTCCGGCAGATTACGCGCCAGGCTAACGGCCGTATACACCGCCAAACTTGAATTAGGACCGCCGGCAACAGGCACTACAATCTTACGAATCCGCTCATACGGGCGGGAGCGCACAATAGCCACATCGGCCGGCGGATTGGCCACAATGCTGTCAATCACCGAACCAAACAGAGAGGTGTTGGTGCCTGAAGTGCCCGGCCAGCCGAACAAAATCATGTCGCTGGCATTTTCCGAGACGGTTTTCATCAACGCTTGGGCCACATTGCGCCCCAGGCGAATCATGGTGTGAACCGGCACTTCATGGCCGCGCGCTTGCTCAATCACTTTTTCTAACGGCTCGCGCCCTTCTTTTAGGAATAGACGGCCGTCTGACAAACTCAACGACGGCGGCACCTTAATCACATGCAGGGCCAACACCTCCCCATTTTGCTCCTTGGCCAGCAGGCTGCCCAGGCGGCCAAGCTCCTTCGCGTGCTGCACATCGGCCACCGGCACCAGGACGGAATAATCAACGGAGACCAGCGCTTCTTTGAGCAAAATTTCATTCGGCCGTTCCATCTCTTCCCGACCCCGAAAATACCCCATGTACAGCAGCGTCCCACCGGCAATCCAAATCACCGTCAAAATACCAACCCGCCCCGTTTCAAATGCCAAAAATCCGGCCAGCGCCATATTGGTTACAATGCCAATCACCGCCGGCCAGGGGAAAAACGGCACGTAGTAGCCGCGATCCAGGTCCGGCCGCCGCCGTCGCAGCGTCATCAACACAATGTTTACCTGGGCAAACATAAACAGGAACATCACGTCCGCCGCCTTGGCCACTTCATCAATCGGCAGGATCAGCGCCATCACAATAATCAAAACGGCCGAAATCGCCACAGCATAATGAGGTGTATGCATCCTGGGATGAACACGGCCAAAAATGGCAGGCAAATTGTTGTCACGCCCCATTGCAAACGACACACGTGAAGAAGAATAGATGGTGGCATTCAGAGCCGACATCGTCGATGCCAAACCGCTGATCAAAATCAAAATGCCGCCCCAGCGGCCCATAAATTGTTCCGCCGCCCGCACAATGGCTACCTCCCGGGCTTGGGCCAAATATTCCCAGACGGGAATGTTGCCCGCGCTGGCCGGAACCGTCACTGCGCCAATGGCCACAAAAGCCACAAGCACGTAAATAATTACCACAACAATAATAGAAATAAATATAGCCCGAGGAATATTCCGCTTGGGGTCCTTTACCTCTTCACCGCTTTGGGCAATGATTTCGTAGCCTTCAAAAGCAATAAAGGTCAGACCCATCGCCACAAACACTCCGGGCAAACCATTTGCCAAAAAATTGTCCGTAAACACATTCAAGTTCGGCTGGGCTGCCACGGCGCGAAACCCAATGACAATAAAAATGCCGAGGATCACAACCTTGGCAATTGTTACCACATTGCCCACCAAACCAGTTTCGCTGGCGCCGCGAAAGTTAATGTAGGCAAACAGCACCACAATCACCGCCATGATGCCCAACGTGAGCGGGTGAGCAATCTCATGTACGGCCGGATACCACAAAGAAATAATTTCGACGGCAAAACGGCCGAATCCAAGCCCATACAAAGAACAAGCCACCGCATGAGCAAACCAACTCATCCACCCGGCCAAAAAGCCCTGCGTGCCGCCCAACCCTTCTTTCACCCACAGGTAACCGCCGCCTGCCTCCGGAAAACACGACCCCAGTTCCGCGTATGAGAGAGCTGTAAACGTTGTCACAATGCCGTTCAGCAAAAACGCCAGCACCAGCGCCGGGCCCGCCTCGCCCGCCGCAATACCGGTCAACACAAAAATACCAGCGCCAATCATCGCCCCCACACCAATCATGGTTACATCCAACAAACCCAATGTTCGGCTTAGGGTGATTTCCTCTTTACCCAATTGATTTTGCAAAACCAGCCTCCTGACTTACTCCTAAACTTTTTGTCAATTGCGTAAACCGCGCATAGCCTTTGCATTTTCTAATTCTAAGGACTTTTGCCGTTTACGAAGTCGCCTGCGCCCTGTGCTCTTATTGGCGCGCTATTCACCATCAACTATAATCCCATTAATGCCTAATCATCAAATACAAATACACCCATTTTTCTAGCAAAGCCAGGCATTGACCCTTGTTTGAAGCAAACCCACTCCCCACTTGTGCAATCCAAACAAGCTAAATAAAAGCCCCAGTTTGGGCGATCCATGTGAAATGGATTTTTGGAGAAGAAAGATGTTTAAGAGTTATGTTAACCCGGCAGAAAATGAAGCGGCAAAACGGAAGTTACCCAAACTACTGGTCGAAGGTTTGCTGTTGGGTGGTTCTGGTCTGGGCGTTTTAGCCCTGATCTTTGAAATTGCTGCCGATGCATTCAGCGTAGCGGCTTACCAAACCTTACTTGCCATTCACGGCGCCCAAGGGCATCATGAAATTGCCATCTTGGCTTTTATTGTTCTTTCTGCACTGCTACTTTTAGGGATTGTACCCGCCTACAAAGCAGGCGCTTATCTGCGGCCGAACGCCGGCGGCAGTGGCCCACTCGTAGAAGCAATTGGCCCGCCAAAAATGCGCTGGCTCTCCTGGATTGGCACAAGTCTTTTCTTTTTGGATGCCATCCTGACCATCATCATCAGCTCCATTTCTGCGTCCGATGTGACCATGCTGCTTTTGCCGGAGCTGGCCCCCTACCGCATTGTGCTGGCAGAACTGTTTGCCTTTTTTATCATGGTTGTGTTGGTGGCCTTAGGACCTAAACGAGCGGTACCCATCTTTCTTATTGGGGGCGGGGCGTTTACGCTGTTCACCGTTGCCGCACTGGGCATTGTGGGGGGAACCGCCATGGGCAACCCCGAATGGGCTTTCTTAACCGAAGGCATTGTCAGCCGGTTAGAAACCAATGGCGTTACAGAACATGTGGTTCGGGCGCAGCAAGATATTGCGGCAATTGGTACAGTTGCCTTCTTCCAACTCTTTTTCCGCTCCATGTCCAGCGCCATGTTGGGCTTTTCCGGCTATGAAGTCATCCCTGCCAGCGGCAAACATGCGGCCCGGCCCAAGTGGAAAGTCATTAACACTTCTCTGTCGCTGGCTGCTTTCTTTTTGATTGGCACCGGCGTGGTGCAGTTGTTTGCCGCCCAACAGTGGAAGATTCCCGCTACCGAAGGGTACAGCACCCTGCTGATTGAGTACGAAATTATCGCTGCCCAAACCTTTGGCCGAGGCATCACAGAAGAAGAAATCAGGATTACCGAACAAGACCGAGAATCGGCCGGAGACCTTTACGATTTACGCTTTGCCCAGCAGGCGGAAGAAGAGCTGGCAGGCGTGACAGGCGAAGAGCCGGACCCATTGGCCGGCCTTAGTCGCGGCGAATACATTGATGAAGTGGCCGTCGATCTGGCTATTTCGCGCCAGCTTAACAACGTTATTCAAGATACGCCGGGCCAGGTCTTTTTGGTGGTGGCCGGAACGCTGTTGGCTATTATTTTGCTGCTGGCACAGGGGGGTGGTTACGTGGGCGGAGCGGCCGTTGCCGCCAACGCTGCCCGGCTGGGCCGGCTACCCCGAATTTTTGAGGAGGATCGCATCGGCATTGCCGTGATCTGGGGCGTCTCTGCTATTCTTATTCCCATCATCCGTGAAGTTGTCATTGTAGAATCTTATTATGCTTTTGGCTTTGTCAGCGCTTTTGTGATTACCAGCACAACCGTCTTTTTTGTGCGGGATGATGCGATTCGTGAGCGGGGCATTGAACCGGGATCGGGCGAGGCCAGATCGCTTAAATTTGCCGGGCTGCGCGGCATGGTTGCCAGCTACGCCATGATGATTATTCTGATTACGCAAAAAACGGAGGCCCTGGGCGTCATTGTTGTCTTTGGCGCAATTATTACCGTCATTCAATTTGTGAATGCCAATGGTGGCTTCAAGAGACTTTCTGATATCGCCATCGTGAAGCCACCGGCTCCCTTGCAGCCCAGCGAATTGGAGCGCCAGCTGGGGCTGCTGCGAGCTCATGATGAAGCACGCCAACGTGGCATTGTTCATGCCGTGGACGATTTGATTCACGAAGGGGCATTTGCCAAATTTAATGTGGGGCCGGACCGTATTCGCACGCTCATTTGCTACCTATATAAGTTGGAGCCCACAATTTTTGAGCGTGAGGCTGCTCATCACGAGCGCATTGAGGAACCGAGCAAAGAACTTCAGGAAACGTACCAGGCCGCCTTCGAACAGCGCAAGCAGATTTTGCGGGATGTTGAAGATTATTCACACTTTGGTATTTTTACCTTTATCCACAATTACCACATTAATTGGGTATCTGAGGAACATGGGCGAGATGCCTCGGTGGTGCAAAAAGCGATGCTCGGTATTTTGTTTCCTCAAACGGACTCCAAAGAAATCTGGCAAGAGTTTTGCGATTACGAACCAAAGTACCAGCCAGAACCGATTTGGCAGTTTAGCCGTCGCCGCTATCTTTGGGCCAAGGACCAATGGCCAAATTTAAGCGACCGCATTACCACAATCTGGACGCTGCAAGATTTTGGCCTGATTTCCAAAGACATCAATGTGGAAACCGTGATTGCGGTGGCCGACGGTAAAAAACAGATGCTGGTTAAGATTCCCTCTAATCCAAAGGAAGATAGCCAGGCAAGCAAAGAAACGATTGATGAAGTCGATGAAGAGAAGGAATAAGGAGAAACAGGACAATGAAAACAATCCTGGAAAAACTAAAGATTAAGTCAGTGAATCATGGCGTTTGTACAGGGCCGGATGGCTGGCTGGAGACAGATGCTGAGCCTCTTGTCTCTTTGAATCCAACGACGGGCGAACCGATAGCCGGCGTGCTGCCGGCCACGGCCGTTTCCTACAACAGCGCCGTCGATACCGCAAAATCTGCCTTCCAGACCTGGCGCAGCACTCCGGCGCCGCAGCGCGGCCAGCTGGTACGCGACCTGGGCAACGCCCTGCGCGACAATCTGGAGCCTCTTGGCGAACTGGTCAGCCTGGAAATGGGCAAAATTCGCGCCGAAGGCATTGGCGAAGTGCAGGAAATGATCGACATTTGCGACTTTGCCGTGGGTCTGTCGCGCCAGCTTTACGGGCTGACGATGCACTCCGAGCGTCCAGCGCACCGCATGTACGAGCAGTGGCATCCGCTGGGGCCGATTGGCGTCATTACGGCCTTTAACTTTCCCGCGGCCGTCTGGAGTTGGAATGCGGCCATTGCCGCCGTTTGTGGCGATACGGTGGTCTGGAAGCCGTCGGAACTGGTGCCGTTAACGGCCGTTGCCATCCAGCACATTGCCAACCAGGTCATGGCCGATCACGGCGTCAGCGGCGTCTTCAATCTCACCGTTGGGGATCGCGCTGTGGGTGAACTGATCACCAACGACACGCGCCTGCCGCTGGTCTCGTTTACCGGCTCCATTCGCACCGGCCGCATCGTGGCCGAGACGGTGGCCCGCCGCTTCGGCCGCACCATTCTGGAGCTGGGCGGCAACAACGCCATCATCGTCGCCAAAGATGCCGACCTGGATTTGGCCACCCGGGCCATCTTGTTTGGCGCGGTGGGCACGGCCGGGCAGCGCTGCACCAGCACCCGGCGCATCATCGCCCACAAAGAGATTGCCGCTGATTTGACCAACCGGCTGGCAAAGGCTTACAAGCAAGTCAACATTGGCGATCCGCTGGATGAAAATACGCTGATGGGACCGCTTTCGACGGAAACGGCCGTAACCGCCATGCAGCGCGCCCTGGAACAGGCCAAAAAGGAAGGGGGAGAAATCGTCGTTGGTGGCAATCCCCTGCCCAACATCGGCCCGCAGTTTGTGGAACCGACCATCGTTAAGATGCCCGGCCAAACCAACATTGTGCGCGAAGAAACGTTTGCCCCCATTCTCTACATTCTGGAATTTGATACGGTGGAAGAAGCATTGCAAATTCACAACGGTGTGCCGCAGGGCCTCTCCAGCGCCATCTTCACTGACTCCCTCCGCACCGCCGAGGCGTTCCTCTCTGCCGGCGGCTCCGACTGCGGTATTGCCAACGTCAACATCGGCACCTCCGGCGCGGAGATTGGCGGCGCGTTTGGCGGCGAAAAAGAGACCGGCGGCGGCCGCGAATCCGGCTCCGACGCCTGGAAAGCATACATGCGCCGCCAGACCAACACGATCAACTGGTCAAAAGATTTGCCGCTGGCCCAAGGCATTACCTTCGGCGAGTAAAAGAATTATTCACCGCACTACTAATCTTGACACCTTGCACGCCTCTTTGTAGAATTTCTTTGTGAAATAGTTCACAACTCGCTAACTTATTTGCACCGATGCCGCAACCCAAAATTAATTGACCATAATTGCCGCATCGCTCTGGAGAAAACCATGACATCTACAACTGTGCCAACCCGGCAAAATCATCCAACCCATCCCCCCGGCCCGATGGGCACCTGGCCCTGGGGCGTACTGAAACAGTTTCAAGAAGAACCGCTGCAAACCATGATGGATATGTTCCGTAAGTACGGCGATGCCATTCGCTTTCGCGCCGCGCTCAACTTTTACGGCTATCTCTTCTTCCATCCCGACCATTACAAACAGATTTTGCAGGATAACAACCGCAACTACACCAAGATGCCCCATCCCTCGCTGGCGCTGCTGCGGCCAGTCATCGGCAACGGGCTGCTCACCAGCGACGGGGAGTTTTGGCGGCGGCAGCGGCGGCTGGCGGCTCCGGCCTTCCACCGCAAACGGATCGCCTCTTTTGCCGGCACCATGACCGCTGCGGCCAACAGGATGCTGGAAAACTGGCACGCGCCGGCCAAAGACGGCCGTCCCCTGGACATTAACGAAGCGATGATGCACCTGACGCTGGAAATTGTGGGCAAGACGCTCTTCAGCATCGACCTGACCCGCGAGGCGGACACAGTGGGTGAAGCATTTTCAGTTGTAAACGAAGAAGTTGCCCGGCTCAGCAGCATCCCCTTTGCCAACATCGGCGTGAAGATTCCCTTCCTGCCCAGCACGCGGAGGATTAATAAAAACACGGCCGTTCTCACCCAAGTCGTCAACGGCATCATTCAAGAACGGCGGCAGTCTGGCCTTGAAACGGAGGATTTGCTGGGCATGTTGATGTCTGCCCGCGACGAAGAAACCGGCGAAGGCATGAGCGACCAGCAGCTGCACGACGAGGTGATGACCATCATGCTGGCAGGCCACGAGACAACGGCCGTGGCCCTGGCCTGGACCTTTTACCTGCTTTCCGAACACCCAACTGTATTGGAGGAATTGGAGACGGAGGTGGATGGGGTGTTGAACGGCCGTCTGCCCACCATCGAAGACGTGCCCAACCTGCCCTATACCACCATGGTTTTGGAAGAAAGTATGCGGCTCTATCCGCCCGCCTACGCCATCGCCCGCTGGGGCAACGAGCCAGATGAGGTGGGTGGCTACGACACGCCGGCCAACGCCGTCATCACCATGAGCCCCTACGTCACCCACCGCCATGCCGACTTTTGGGACGATCCGGAACGGTTTGATCCGCAGCGCTTTACTCCGGAGCGCAAAGCGGAACGGCCGCGCTACACTTATCTGCCCTTTGGTGGCGGGCCGCGCCTGTGCATTGGCAATAACTTTGCCATGACGGAAGCCATCTTGCTGCTGGCCAGCATCGTGCAGCGCTACCGGCTGACGCTGGTCCCCGGTACGCCGGTGGCGCTGGAACCGCTCATCACCCTGCGTCCCAAAGGCAAGTTGCTGATGACGTTGACCCCTAGATAATTCCATTTGTGGAGGCGCTGCACAGCAACGTCTCCACACACACCGGTTAATTTAGAGATTGATGACGCCTTGGTCCTAACTGCTTCAATGTTTCCCTTTTCCCCTTTATAATCGGCAAAGCAAAAACACCACATCCGTTGGTCAATATTTAGAAATTGACCAACTTTTTAAGGAGAGCTTCATGCACAATTGGAAACGCTGGATGTCCCTGGCACTCATTTTGCTGCTGGCAGCCTGCACGCAAGATTTGGAACCAACCCCCACAGCCGCGCCCGAGGAACCAATAGAACCAACGGCCGTACCAACAGAAACAACCGAACCCACCCCGGAACCTGAACCGACAGCAACACAGTCGCCGGAACCTACGGAAGAAACGGCCGCGGCAACTGCCGCACCCACTGAAGAACCCGCCCCGGCAGGCTTTGAATGGCCGGCTCCAGCAGATGCTTACGACGACCTCAGCCGCGCGCCAATTACCGAGGCAGAGCAGGCCACATTCAACGATCTGGAAACCAACTACCCGCCCGAGCGAGATGATGTCAGCCTGGCCATCGCCTACCGTGGGCTGACCGAACTGCCCACCGATCCGCCGGTGCCGCGAGAATACACGGTTGGCGTGCGCGAACCGATGTTTGTGCTCAACACCGACCTTAACACGCTCTCTTCGCCTGATTTTGAGCTTTGGCACATCAGCGAACACGCTTATTTTTGGTTTGACACCACACCCGGCCTTTCCGAACCCGACAACGACGACCTGGAGGCGACTGGCGCGGCCTTTGACCAAATTTATGAGGAAAATATCGCCATCTTTGGTCCAGAAGACAATCCCGGCATTGACGGCGATCCTCGTGTCCACATTGTCAACGCCTCGCCGCTGTCCGTTTGTGACGTGACTGAAGCCAACTCACACCAGTGTGGCCTGGGCGGCTACTTCGGCTCCAGCGATATCCTGCCCCAGGCCGTGGACCCCAGCTCTAACGAGCGGGAAATGTTCGTCATGAACGGCAGCTTTTTTGGCTCCAGCACCTACCTGGACATCCTGGCCCACGAATTTCGCCACATGATCGAATCCAATTACGACTCTAATGATTGGGACTGGGAAGTGGAAGGCTCGGCCATGCTGGCCGAAGATTTGCTCGGCTTCCCCACCGATCCCATCGCCCGGGGCAACATGTTCCTGGGCAACCCGGACCAGCAGCTTAACCGCTGGGTCGATGGCAATACGCTGCCCTATTACGGCCAGGGCTACGTCATTAACCGCTTTCTCTACAACCGCCTGGGGCCAGACCTATACCGCGCCTTCGCCACCCATCCCGAGCCTGGTTTCGACGCCCTGGATGCTATCGCCGCCGAAAATGGTCTCGACTTCACCGGCATGTCGCTTTTCCTGGATTGGCTGGCCGCGCTGGTCATCCACAGTGATGAAAATGCACCGGAAATGTATGCACTGCGCGATGGGTTGAATACGGCCGCAACCACCGGCATCAACAACTTCCCCACCAGTACAGACACCACCGTCAGCCAGTACGCCGCCGACTACTACCGGCTCTTTGGCGATGGTCCGGCGACGCTAAACTTCACCGGCAGCAATCACACGCCGCTGCTTAAAGTGCGGCCGCTCTCCGGCGAGCATATGTGGCTGGCCAACCGGGCCAACTACAGCAACATGCGCCTGACCCGTGAATTTGATCTCACCACTGTGGCCAGTGCCACCCTGGAATACGCCGTCTTCCACGAAATTGAAGTGGGCTACGACTTTGCCTACGTCTCCATCTCCACCGACGGCGGGCAAACGTGGCAAGGATTGGTAGGCAGCAACATGCAGGGTGAAGACGTCCGGGACGATCCATCTGACGTGGCCTACACCGACCGTTTTTACACGGGCCGCAGCAACAACTGGGTACAGGAATCGATTGACCTCACGCCTTACGCCGGGCAGATAGTACAAATTCGCTTCGAATACGTCACCGATCCCATCCTGACCTTTGGCGGCATCGCCTTTGACAACATCGCCATTCCGGAAATTGCGTTTTACGACGACGCCGAAAGCGACAGCGGCTGGACGGCCGAAGGCTTTGTGCGCGCCACCGGCTACGTGCCGCAGCGTTGGCACATCCTGCTCATTACCTATGAAAATGGGGCGCCGGTCGTCACGCCCATTGAACTGAGCGTGGACAACACCGCTATCGCTGAGTTTTCGCTGGACAGTGATGAGGGGGGACGGCCGTATCTCATCATCGCCGCCACCGCTCCCATGACCCTGGAACCGGCCCATTACCAACTCGAACTAACACAATAATCGTACCAACGAGGAGTGAGCATCCTCAGATGCGAACGGTTCGCATCTGAGGATGCTCACTCCTCTATTTTGAAGGAGGACCCATGAAACAGTTGCGCCACCTTTTGCTCTTGCTCATCAGCCTGGGCCTGTTGGCCGTTGCCTGCGGCCATGACCCCACACCCACTCCCCGCGCCAGCAGTGATGATGACGACGATGGCAATGCTCCCACGGCCGAAGTTGTCGAAGTTGAAGTCACTGTGATCGTTACCGCCACGCCGGATGCTAACGTCCCCATCGAGGCCACACCAACCTCCACACCGGCCGCTGATGACGAAGAGCCAACGGTTGACGTAGGCGAACTGCCCGGCCCACCCGCCACTATCACCAACGATGAAGGCGGCCCGGTGGGCATCACCGGTGAGGTGGCTTACACCAATCCGTTCTTCAACGAGGGTGTGGCCGCGCCGGTGGTCATTTTGGAAGACCAGGCCGGCTTTGTGGACCGGGATGAAGATTACTTGATGCCGGTGGAATCCCAAACGCTGGGCCAGATCACCAGCGATTTTTACACCTCGCCGTTTAACTACTCTATCGCCCTGCCCATCGAGCCCAAAGGCGCCTTCCGCGACGTGGACAACGATGGCGAAGAAGACACCGGCGTGCAGGTTTTTGCCGTCGCCTATTGGAACAACGTCTTTGGCGATCCCTTTCTGGAAGAGCGCGACCTGAGCGGCGGCGGCTGGTCTACCGCTTATGCCTCCACCATCGTCAGCGAAGACCCGGATTTGGAGCGGGAAATTGTGGGCGGTAAGTTCCTGG
>CALBTC010000353.1 GCA_937967805.1 uncultured Anaerolineaceae bacterium | reverse complement strand
CAACCACGCTGCCCACCGATTTATAAACAAGCGCCAATCCTGCCAGCGCCAGCCCAATTCCACACGTCCCGGCCAACGTCAAAAAGACTGTCATGGCTACTCTAGCCGTAAATGGAGCAAATAACCCCAATGTCAAGCCAAGAACCGCTCCCAAGAGCAAGGTTTCAAGGCCATAACGAAGGCAATATACAACTGTTCGCAAAACTACCATTAAGGGCAAAGGTACCGATGTCAGTATAACGTTTTCCAGCGTGCCCTCTATGGCTTCATCTTCTACCATGCGAGGAATGGCAACCATCACCTTCATGCACAAATACCAAGTGAGAAATCCAAGCAAGGAGTCAAGCTGACGGTCGGGACCATAACTACTTCCGTACTGGATAGCCAGATGCTGAAACAGAAACATCAGAACCGGGAATATCACTAGATGCACGGCAATGGAACTAAAAACACCTAACCGATAGGTCCACCATGAGCCGATAGTGCGGCGGCATTCGTTAAGGAAGAGAGTCAAAAGGTTTGGCATAGTAGATTGAATAGTATGCGGTCTGCCTGATTGCCTGATTTTCGGCAGCTCAATAGTGGGCTAGCGAGCCTTCTACGCGGGCTTTTTTGTGTGCCCAATTGAGTATGGCCAGACCAATGAACAAATAAACGGCAGAATTTAGCAGCAATTCGTAAAAAGCTGGTGTGGTAATCAATTGGGACAGTGAATTGCCATCGACCAATAGGGAACGCATCAAGTCGATGCCGATAGAAAGCGGCAAGAAGCGGCTTAGCGGATACAAAATGGGAATGCCCTCTAGGGAGGATAGAGCGCCAGTTAAAAACAGCAAGATCGTGGCCAGAGGCATGACAATTGGGTCAATGTTCTTGTAAACCAGATGCAGCCCGGCCAAAGCAAAGCCGAAACCGATTACACCAATGAGCGTCAACAGATAAAAACCTAGCACACCGGGCTTAATGGGCAAAGGCAATTGCAGAAGCGGCATGATTATCACGGCCATAAGCAAGACGCGCAGGCTGTAAAAGAGAATCAAGGCCACGCTGCGAGCAAAAAGGATGCGCCCAGGGGAAATGTGGCTTAACCAGACCTGCTCCAAAACGCCATATTGCGCATCCACAGCGATAGAAGCGCCAATCTCCACCATACAGCCCCCGGCCACACGCCAGGTCAGGTAACCAATCAGCGCCGAAAGCCGTGCCCAGCGATCAAAGTTTCCAGCTGTAACCAAGTCAAATAATCCGGCTACAATCAGGAAGCCCAGAATGAAAAAGAGCTGGTCGGCAAGTAATGAAACCCAATAGGAGCGGGCGATTTGCCACTTTTTCTGCCACTCGGCCTGGATAAGAAACAATGTCTGTTTCATGCAGGAGCTTCCTCAACGAGCGACAGAAACATCTCCTCCAGACTGGTCTCACGTCTTTGCACGGTTTGCACAGCGCAGCCAGCTTCGTCAAGGACAGCCAGCAGTCGGATTACATCGCGCTGGAAAGGGTTTGACCACGTCAAGCAGGTGTCGTCTCCATTTTCTGTCTGGGAAACAGTGGGAAAACAAGCGGCGATTTTCTGGGCAACGGCCGTTGGCAAAAAGTCAGTTATTTTTATCTCCACCACATTTTGAGCAGGGAATCGCTGGCGCAAGGTTTGGGTCGTGCCCTGAGCAACTTCCCTTCCATGATTCATAACAATAATCCGGTGAGCCAGGCGTTCCGCTAATCCCATCGTGTGGGTCGTGAGCAAAATCGTTTTACCATGTTCCGCTAGCGTTGAGATGATTTGTTCAAGCGTTCTGGCCGCCTGTACATCCAATCCCAGAGTTGGTTCGTCCAGCAGCAAAACGTCCGGATCATGCAAAAGGGCAGCGGCGATTGCGACCTTTTGCTGCATTCCCCGGCTAAACAGCCGCACCTCTTTGTGGGCAACCACTTTTAGACCAAGTTGGGCCAGCCAATAGTCGCTGCGCTGCCGGAGCAATTGGCCAGTCACACCACGTAAGGTGCCAAAGTAGCGAAGGTTAGCTTCAGCCGATAAACGCCAGTAGATGTTTCGGGAACCTTCTAATACTGCCCCAATTTGTTTGGCGGCCCGCTGTCGCTGCCACTCAACGGCCGTATCGTAACCACAAACCAGGGCTTGCCCGGTCGTAGGAGTCACTAAACCCAACAGCATTTTGATGGTGGTCGTTTTACCTGCCCCATTTGGCCCAAGAAG
>CALBTC010000352.1 GCA_937967805.1 uncultured Anaerolineaceae bacterium | reverse complement strand
TACGCCCACATCGGCAACCTGCGCACCTACATTTTTGAAGATATTTTGCGCCGCGTGCTGGAATTTAACGGTTTCCAGGTGCAGCACGTCATGAACATCACCGACGTGGGGCACCTGACCGACGACGCCGATGCGGGTGAAGACAAAATGGAAGTGGGCACCCGCCGCGCCGGTAAAAGCGCCTGGGAAATTGCCGATATTTATACCGAGGCGTTTAAACAGGATTTGGCCCAGCTCAACATCCACGAACCGCACATCTGGTGCAAAGCCACCGACCACATCGCCGAGCAAATCGCCATGATCCAGTGCATCGAAGCCAACGGCTACACTTACCGCACCAGTGACGGCATCTACTTCAACACCTCCCAACTGGACGATTACGGCCGCATCGCCCGGCTCAACATTGAAGGCTTACAGGCGGGCAGCCGGGTGGCGATGAGCGAAAAGCGCAACCCCACCGACTTTGCCCTGTGGAAGTTCAGCAAACCAGACGAGCAGCGGCAGATGGAGTGGGACAGTCCCTGGGGCATCGGCTTCCCCGGCTGGCATATCGAATGTTCGGCGATGGCCGCCAAATACCTGGGCACGTTTTTTGATATTCACTGCGGCGGCGAAGACCACATCATGGTGCACCATCCCAACGAGATTGCTCAATCGCAGGCGTGTTATGGCACCCGACTGGCCAACTTTTGGCTGCACGGCTACTTTTTACAGCTGGACGGCTTGAAGATGTCCAAATCGTCCGGTGATTTTTTGCGCTTACAAACGATTCTCGACCGGGGCTACGACCCGCTGGTCTTTCGTTATTTCTGCCTGGGCGGGCATTATCGGGCCAAGATAACGTTTAACTGGCAGGCGATGGATGGGGCGGCGACGGCGCTGCAGCGGCTGCGCACGGCCGTATCCCAATGGCCCGATCCTACCGAGCCTGACGAAACCACCGTCACCCAGTTCACTAACCAGATCAACGACGATCTCAACATGCCCCGCGCCCTGGCTGTGATGTGGGATTTGGTCAAAGGCGATTTGCCCGGCGGCGTCAAGAAAGCCACTATTCTGGTTTTTGACCAGATTTTGGGATTGGGCATAAATGAATGGCAGGTGGAAGCTGAGCCGCCCATCCCCGAAGCGGTACAAACCCTCGTCGGCCGGCGGCAAAAAGCGCGGGCAAACAGGGAATGGCAGCAAGCCGATGCCCTGCGCGACCAAATTGCCGCTGCCGGCTACGACGTGGTGGACACCCCCGATGGCCCGGAACTCAAGCGGAGAACGGCCCGTGCGTGAATGGTACAAGGCAATTTACCTGTCGCCCCACCTGGACGATGCCGCCCTTTCTTGCGGCGGGCAAATTTACCAAGAAACGGCCGCTCGCGCCCCGGTCCTCATTGTGACGCCAATGGCCGGGGAGCCACCCGCCGACGCGCCGCTGTCTGACTTTGCCAAAGAACTGCACCAGCGCTGGGAGCTGGCGCGCAACGCCGTCCAGGTGCGCCGCGCCGAAGATATGGTCGCCTGCCAGATACTCCAGGCAGATTATCTCCATTGGTTGGTGCCTGACTGTGTTTACCGATCTTGTCCGGCCACCGGCGAACCGTGTTATCCTACCTGGGAATCGGTCATCACCACCATGCACCCGGCTGATGAAGCCGTGGTGGATTGGCTGGCGCGCCAGCTGCGCCAACTGCCGGCCACCGATCAAATTTATGTGCCACTAACGGTGGGTAACCATGTGGATCATCGGCTGACGCGGCTGGCGGCGGAGCAGGTTTTTGGTGATGGGCTTATTTATTATGAAGATTACCCTTATGCGGCAGAAGATGGGGCGGTTGCGGCCGTCTTAACCCCCACGCCCGCTCATTGGCAGCCCACCACCATTGCTTTGGCGGCAACGGCCGTGCAAACTAAGATTGACGCTATTTGGGCTTATGTTTCGCAAAGAAGCACCTTTTTTGCCACGCGTGAAGACCTAGAGGCGAAAATAAAGCGTTACACCGACCAGGTTGGTGGCGAGAGACAGTGGCGATCCAAAATTTGTGCTTAACCTGAGCACACCGCAACATGCTTACCCTCTGCCGGGTCCATGCAATTAGTACTGAGTCGCTTGATTAATTACGTTGGGTGAACATATAATAAACCCTCATACGAAGTGATAGACCACAACCAATTATTATGGGGCGATTAACCACAAGACAACTCGCGAGCAAAAGAGGCCGGCAAAAAAAGGTGCAGCGCAGCGGCCTGCAGCCAGGTGATATGCTGCAAGAACGTTACCGGATTGTTGGTCCCCTGGGTGCCGGCGGGTTTAGCTCGGTTTATCAGGCGCGCGATATGCGCTTCCCCAACGTCACCAAGCTGTGTGCCGTTAAAGAGATGGTCATTTCTGCCCCCGACCCGCAAATGCGGGCGCTAACCATTAAGTCGTTTGAGCGTGAAGCCAACATGCTGGCCTCGCTGGACCATCCGGCCATTCCTGATGTGACCGATTATTTTACAGAAGGGGACCGTTCATACCTGGTGCTGGAGCTGATTCGCGGTAAAGATTTAGATGAATGGCTGGAAGAACAAACGGAGTATCTGGATCAGGAAACAGCCATCACCTGGGCTATGCAAGTGTGCGACGCGCTTTATCATCTGCACAGCCAGAAGCCACAGCCCATTGTCTTTCGTGATGTGAAGCCGTCCAACATTATGCTGGACCATCGCGGGCGGATTCGCCTGATTGATTTTGGCATTGCCAAAGTGTTTGAGACGGGCGACAAGGGCACAATGATCGGTACAGAAGGGTATTCGCCGCCGGAGCAGTACCGGGGGCAGGCGGAACCGGCCGGCGATATTTATGCGCTGGGGGCTACGCTGCACCATCTGCTGACGCGGCAAGACCCACGCCTGGAGCCACCTTTCACGTTTGCCGAACGGCCGATTAGCAAAGTAAATCCTCACGTCAGCCCTGCCTTTGAAGCCATCATCATGCGCTGCCTGGCGTATGATCCTCAAGACCGCTTCCCCGACGCCAAGGCATTGAAAGATGCGTTAGAAGTGTTGTTGCAGCGTCCGGATACAGCCGTTTTCGACAGCAATCCCAATATGCCCATTCCGCCCGCCGGCAGCCCGGCCACCAGTGTCGTGTCGCAGACCGGGACCGTTGCAGCGCCGCCACCCAGCCAGATACAGCCCATCTGGGAGTTTAAATGTGAAGATGAGATTCGTGGCAAAGCGGCCGTTTCGGGCAAGATGGTGTACGTGGGTGCCTATGACAATAACTTATATGCCCTCACCAGCGAAAAAGGTGAGTTTGTTTGGAAATTTCCCGCTTCCGACAGTGTCGGTGGCAGCACGCCCTTTGTTTATGAAGACAATGTTTTTATCGGTTCAGCGGATAAACATTTATACTGCATTCAGCGGCGCACGGGCCGCCAGAATTGGCGCTTTGCCACCAATGGCCCGGTTTATTCCTCGCCCGTTGTGCGCTATGATCACGTCTTTTTTGGTTCAGATGATGGTCATTTTTATGCGCTGGAGATCAACCAGGGGCGATCCAAGTGGAAGGCCAATGCGTATACGGCCGTTCGCTCCACTGCTTACGTAGATGAAGAACGCATCTTCTTTGGCACAGAGGGCGGCTATATTTTTTGCGTTGAGATAGCCAGCGGCAAAACAAAATGGCAGGCACAGGCCAAGCGCAACGTCACCTCCTCGCCAACTGTGGCTGATGAAATTGTGTTTGTGGGCTCATTAGACGGCACTGTGTATGCACTGGATGCCAATACCGGCTGGATTATCTGGCGTTTCCGCAGCCGCCGGCCGATTGTGTCTTCACCTACTGTACACGATGAAGCGGTTTACATTGGCTCGTCAGACGGCAGCCTGTATGTACTGGATATGGACACGGGACGCCAGCAGTGGACCTTTGAGATTGATGGCCAAATTGCCTCATCCCCGGTGGTGTGGAACGATGCCGTTTATTTTGGCGGCACAGACGGAATCGTTTATTGTCTTTCTACCAAGAAGGGAGACGTCAACTGGCAGTTTGATACAGGCGCCCCCGTCATTTCGTCGCCTACTATTGTGGATGGGGTGGTTTACATCGGCTCAACCAACCATTATATTTATGCATTACCGGCGTAATTGTCTTGTTGTGGGCAATTGTGTTTGATGCACAAAAGATTGGATTTTAATATGAATGAAACACCACCATTTATTGAGCCTGAAGATCGGTCCAAAAAGCAGGCTCCCGTTGAACCGGAAGCTGAACCATCTGCCGTGGCTCAAACGGCCGAATTAGACGATACGGCCGTTTTGGATGAGCCAGACACGCAAGAAACCATCGATATTGGCGTGCCGCAACAAGACGAAGGTGCCGTTAAGGAACCAACCCTGCGCGCCGGCGTGCGCTGTGATGTGGGTGCCCGCGAGCGCAACGAAGATTCCTGCCTGGTTTTTAGTTCGGAGGCTGGTGGTCATTTTTCGATGGTTCCCTTTGGTTTATACATTGTAGCCGATGGTATGGGTGGGCATACTAACGGACACGTTGCCAGCCGCATTGCATCGCGCGTGGCGGGGCATTACATTCTGAATAAAATTTACATGCCGCTGTTACAAAGCGTTGGCCCGCCCACTCAGGTGCCCATTCAGGAGGTGCTGCTCGATGCGGTTCAGGCGGCGAACACGGCCGTTTTTGAAGATGATCCCGAAGTAGACAGTGGAACCACGTTAACCATTGCCCTGGTTTTGGGGCGGCGTTTGCACGTGGCTCACGTTGGCGACAGCCGACTTTATCTGCTGGCCAATGGCAAGCTGGAGCAAATTAGCGCCGACCACTCCCTGGTGCAGCGCCTGCAAGATGTGGGCACGCTCACTGCCGAAGAAGCCACCATGTACCGTTACCGCAACGTGCTGCTGCGCGCGGTGGGCCAGGGGGAAGAGGTGGATGTAGATACCTACATGCGCCTGCTGCCCAAACAAGGTAAGTTGCTGTTGTGTAGCGATGGTTTGTGCGGCTTTGTTTCTGATGAAACCATTCAGCAGGTGATGGAACAGGATATCTCTTTGCCGCAAATGGTGGATGAACTGTATGAAACAGCGTTAGCCGCCCACAGTAATGATAATGTAACGGCCGTTGTCGTAGACTTTTCCCTATAATAAATACAGAGTTGCTCAAAACCTGCCAAAGTGGTTAAAGTTAAACCGGGCAACGCTGCTCTCCGCATGATCCTTGCCGGCAATACAGGCGTAAATTCTGGTTCAAAAAGCCTTTTATGGACAAAGAGTTTGAGTACTACAAAGTTTTAGGGGTGACATCCCAGGCGGCACCGGATGAAATTCGGGCCGCCTTTGCTGCTTTGCGCCATAAAATCCTTGCAGAAGATCAGGACAAAGCAACCAATCCTGCTTATGCCCGGCTGGTAACCGCTTATGAAGTGTTAAGCGATCCCGAGCGACGCGCTACTTATGACTCCCTGTTGGTCGAGACGAAGTCGCTGGGTGTGGTCAATTTACGCGTGAAGGCCAGTCGAGACCATATCAAGGTTTCAGATACGGAACAGGTGGTTTACCTGCTGGTTGATATTTTGCCGCCGGCGCAGGAGACGAAACAACGGCCGTTAAACTTGAGCCTGGTGCTGGACAGAAGCACCTCCATGCAGGGCAGCCGGTTGAGTCACGTGAAAACGGCCGTTGAGCTGATCGTCAACAAGCTCACCAGGGCAGACACTCTGTCCATTGTGAGCTTTAGTGATCGGGCAGAAGTGGTGGTGCCGGCCGGCAAGGTGGAAAATCCAACGGCCGTTGTGGGGCAGCTTCGTTCTGTTCAGGCTTCCGGCGGCACCGAGATTTTCTACGGGTTGCAGGCCGGCTTGCAGGAGCTGCGCAAGGCAGAGCTTGCCAAACACACCAATTATCTCATCTTGCTAACCGATGGTCACACCTATGGCGACGCTGCGCAATGTTTGGAACTGGCGCGACGCATGGCCCAACAAAATATTGGCCTGAGCGCCTTTGGCCTGGGCACAGAATGGAACGATCAATTTTTGGACGAGCTGGTGGCACCATCCGGGGGACAATCCAACTTCATCGAGCAGCCAAATGAAATCATTGAGCATTTACAAAAGCGCATTCAGGGATTAGGCACCATCTACGCGCAAAACCTTGCCATCAAAACGGACCTGCATAAAAAGGTAGATGTCAAATATGGCTTTAAACTAGAACCGTTTGCCCAACCGCTGGCGTTGGATGATGAGGCGCTTCATCTGGGTAATCTGGAAGGGCGCACCGCGCTATCTTTGCTGTTGGAGCTAAAAATAGCGCCAAACGAGGTGGAGACCCGTATCAACATTCCTATTGAAGTGGTAGC
Organism: uncultured Anaerolineaceae bacterium; assembly: GCA_937967805.1. Next base: position 2,087 of record CALBTC010000352.1, on the reverse strand, counting down.
GGATATCCCAGGACCACAGTTAAGCCGGCAAACATTTAAGCACACCCACTGCATTTACGTGCTGTCTGAACTGCCCAAAGAGATGCCGCCAGATGAAATTGTGGATGCAGTACGAGTCATGAACATGTACCGCATGAACGAAAAAGTTTGGCAAGAAGTGGAAGCCGGGCGTATAGATGCGGCTGCAACCCGTATGCAGCACTTAAGTACGCGCCTTTTAGAAGCGGGGGAAAATGCGTTGGCCCAGCAGGCCCAACGGGAAATGGCCCGAATTGCCAATGCCGGCACCATGTCTTTGGAAGGTCGTAAAAAGCTAAAATATGGCACGCGGGCGCTAATTAGTAAGGCTAAACCGAAAAACGAGCACAATGATTAAATGCAGCGATTGTGGTGCCTCCCAGGAAGAGGGGACGTTATTTTGTAACGAATGTGGTGGTTTCTTAATGGTAGAGGCTGGCGAGAACACGGCCGTACTCCCTTTCTCTGAATTTGCCGGCCCACCCCCACCCCCTCCTTTTACTGAAGAGGCACTTACACCGGTTAACAAGCCAAAGGAAATATTGTTCGTTGTGGCCGGCAGTCGGCGTCGCTTTAAGCTGGTCGTACAAAACGAAATTAACATCGGGCGGGCCTCGGCTGACTTTGTACCGGAAGTCGATTTAACAGATGATGAGGGCGCCGAAAAAGGCGTTTCCCGACTTCATGCTAAAATTCAGGTGGTACAAGAAGGAATTATGCTAGTTGACCTGGACAGCACTAACGGAACGTTGCTAAACAACTACCGTTTGTCACCCAACGAACCCTACCCCTTACACAGCGGCGACGAAATCCGTTTTGGTGATTTGTTGGTTCACCTGTTTTTAAATACCAATAGTTCTGATTGAAAGTGATGAGGAAATTTGTATGATCACAGTCATTGTCCACATTAGAAATGAAGATGCCTTTGAGTGTGAAATTGACGAGCTGCCTAATCCGGCCGGCCAATTTATTCAGGTACACAATCCTCGCCTGCGCGATGGCAAGGATTTGCATTATCTGGATGAAGAAGTAACTAGTATGCTGGTTCCCTGGCACCGAATTAACTTTATCCAAATATTGCCCTCAGGCGACGTAGAAGAAGTAGTCAGTTTTGTCAGATAATTACCTGGTTAGAGATATTTAGTATGAAGATTTGGACATAGATAAACACAGATTCTCACAGATAAAAGAAGTAAATCTGTGTTTATCTGTGAAAGCTTGTGGTGAGCTGCTCAAAGCAGTTGAGCAAGCCGAACCATCTGTGTCCCATTTTAGAAAATATTATGGTTGAACAAGTACCAGACTCGTTAGAACCCGCAGCCCCACGCCTGATTTTGGTCGTCGACGATGAATCCCGAATGCGGCGTTTTATTCGCATGAATATGGAGCTGGAAGGGTACCAAATCATTGAAGCCGAAAATGGCCTGGCGGCGTTAGAACAAATCCGCCAGCACACGCCTGATCTGGTGATTATGGACGTGATGATGCCGGAGATGGACGGCTTTGAAACGCTGAAATTGCTGCGAGAAATTTCTACTGTGCCGGTGATTTTGCTTACGGTGAAGAGCGATGAAGATGACAAAATTCAGGGGCTTAGCCTGGGGGCGGATGACTACATCACCAAACCGTTTAGCCCGCGCGAGTTGGTGACTCGGGTTACGGCCGTTCTCCGCCGCGCAGAATGGCCAGCACCACCACCCAGAACTATCCTGCGCGTAGATGATCGCCTCTCCATTGATTTTAATCGGCACCAGGTGATCGTCAACGACGAGCGCATCGACTTGCGCCCCACCGAATACCGCCTGCTTAACCACCTCATCCAAAATGCCGGCTGGGTGGTGCCGCACGAAACATTGCTGGCCAAAGTGTGGGGCTATGAGTACCGGGATGAGACGCATTATCTGCGACTGTACATCAACTACCTGCGCAAAAAAATAGAAGAAGACCCCGCCAACCCCTACTACATCCTGACGGAACGAGGGGTCGGCTACCGTTTTGTGGACTATAAGAAAGCATAAAAAAGTTTTACTTTTCTTCTGTTTTTAATATCATTACCGTTTATGACCGAT
>CALBTC010000351.1 GCA_937967805.1 uncultured Anaerolineaceae bacterium | reverse complement strand
CACGGCGATGGCCAGCAGCCAGGGCCACAGTTCGCGCTGGCCCACGTCGCCTTCGTCTTCGGTTTCTACGGCCGTTTGCCCAATCTGCAAACGCTCCACCGGACGAATGGCCGACTCGGCCGGGCTGAACAGGTTGACGGCGAAGCTGCCGGCCGGTCGGTCCGCCGCCGCATCGCGCAGCAGTACCGTGTACAAACCGGGCGTATCCGTCTCGGTGAAGAATAAATCTGCCTCACCCACCTCGGCGGTCCAGCGGCTGACGTCTGGCCTTTGCACGAGAACGGCCGCAGTGCTGGCGCCCGGTACCACCGCCACCGGGTCACCCGGCTGGAGTCCCGTCGGCGCGTCAAAGGCCCGGCCGGGACTGAGCCAGCCCGTAATATTAGCCATTAAGATGGGAAATGCAATTTGCAGCGGCAGATCGGAGTCGCGCAGGTCAAAAGTGAGGATGGCAATGCGGTAGCCATTTTGCTCGCCAATTTGCACCAGCGGCCCACCTTCGGCCTCCACCAGCGTTTGGGCCCATGGCGCCGAAACGCGCTGCGCCTGGCGCACATCGACCTCGCTCCACTCGACAAATTGCAGCAGCGGCGACTCCTCCAGCCGGGTGGTAATTGTGTTGGAAAACGTGCCGCTGACGCTAAACAAACCGCCTTCGCCGCCCGCCTGTGGATTGATGATGAGCATGTCGGCCGCCGGCGGCGGGTCGGGCAGGGGGACGCCGTCAAAAATGACGAGATCGTAGTCGAATTCGGCCGTTTCCGGTTCCAACAAATCGGAATCCGGCGGCACTTTAAACGCTTCTACGCCGGGCAGCACGGTAAACACCTGCTCCAGGAACAGATTGCCCTCGGTCACCAGCAGGGTGCGGTTGCTGACGCCGCCCTCATGTACCGCCCAGGCCACGTCGTCCAGCGGCAAAAAGTCGCCCTCGTTGTCGCCCAGGTGGGCGCGAATGGTGGCCGTGCCGGCAGGCAAATCCCAGGTGGCGTTGACGCTGCTGCCGGCAGGCACCGTCAGGCGGCGCGCATCAAACAGCGTGCCGTCCAGATCGATGCTGAGCAGCGTTTCCTGGTCGATGAGCCCCTGATTTTGCACGCTGGCAAAAAGCTGAATGCCGTCCTCGGTTTCCCGCGTCGCCAGGGCGGTGATAGCTAAATTCTCGCCGCTCTCGCCAATGGGCAGGTAGACGTACTCCACCGGCAGCGGCGGCAAATCATCCGGCAGGCCGCCATCGGAAATGATGACGATGCGGGCGTCACGAAAGCCCTGAGCGGCGCCGGTGGCCAGGGCAAAGGCCGCGTTCCAGGCGGCGGCGGCCGGGTCTGGCTGGACGGCCTCAAGGGCGCGCTGGAGCTGGGCGCGGTCGCTGCTGGCGGCGGCCACCACGGTGGGCGTTTGCCCCACCTTGATGAGCGTCATCTGGCTGCTGCCGCTAAGATCGTTGATGAGCCGGCTGACTTCGGCTTTGGCGGCGGCAAAGCGGCTGGGTTCTACGTCGGTGGCCTGCATGGAGGCGGAGGCATCGAGCAAAACAACGACGCTGCCGCTGATGATGGCGGGTGTAGGAAGAAACGGCCGTGCCAACGCAAACACCAGCGCGGCCAAAATAATCAATTGCAGGATGAGCAGCAGGTTGCGCCGCAGTTTTTGCCAGGGAGCGTTGGCTTCGCGGTCGCGCAGCAGCTTTTGCCAAAGTAGCGTGCTGCTTACCATGACCTCACGCCGCCGCAGCCGCAGCATGTAGAGGATGATAATTGGCCCGGCCAGCAGGCCGAGCAAAAGGAACGCGGGAGTTAAAAATGACAGCATGTTTATTTATGTCAGCGGCAATGCTTGCAACGGCCGCTTTCACGAAACGGTATCATATCATGAATGTGTTTAACAAGGGGATTTTCTCAGCAGAAATGAAGGCGCCTGTTGGAAAGTTGTCTGGGATTATTAGCTTGGCGTTTTTTGTGGGACTGCCATGATCGCTTCAATGAGTTCCTCTGGCTTCATTGGCTTACTGACATAATCATTCATACCCGCAGCCAGATACCGCTCCCGATCACCTGAAAGGGCATTTGCAGTCAGTGCGATAATCCAGGGTTCGTCGGGCTGCCCTGTTCTGGCTCGGATTTGGTACGTGGCCTCAACCCCATCCATTTCCGGCATTTGTACATCCATCAAAATAAGGTCATAGTATTGTCTCTTTAGGGCCTCCACTGCTTCCAGGCCGTTGGCAACAGCATCTGCCCGATAGCCTAATCTTTCCAGCATGCGCAGCGCTACTTTCTGATTGATCAAGTTATCCTCTGCCAATAAAATTTGCAGAGGGTGGCGGCTGGCCATTTCTGGATCAAACATGGATATAGAAGGATCGCTCTTGGCTGCGGGCACAGGTTTCGGGTTCAGAACTTGGGAGAGGGTTCTTTGCAACAGGGTCGGTTTGATTGGTTTGTTGAGGAAAGCGGCCAGAAGTGATTCAGTGTCGTCAGTTTGGAAAGTGCCTATGGAACTAAACATAACCAATGGCATCTCATTGGCTGCCGGCAATTTACGTATCTCAGCGGCCAGCATGAGACCGTCCATTTCCGGAATTTGCATATCTAGAATAGCAACGTCGCAGAGATTACCGGCCCGAAGCCAGGTAAGGGCTTCTGCCCCGCTACAAAACTCATAGGGTTTCATACCCCAGGCCTGAGTTTGTCGTGACAAAATAAGGCGATTGGTGGCGTTGTCATCAACCACGAGCACCGATTTTTCCCGGAGATTGTCCATGAGAGATGATTCATCGGAGAGTGGCATATCCGGACCTGCGCCGACACGTATAGAAAAATGGAATGTAGAGCCGTGGCCAATCTGGCTATCTACCCACATAGAGCCCCCCATCACCTCGCATAGCCGCTTGCTGATAGCCAGCCCCAAACCGGTTCCCCCGAAGCGACGGGTCGTGGAAGCGTCTACCTGGCTAAATGATTTGAATAGGCGGCCCAGCTTGTCGTGTGGAATGCCAACACCGGCATCTTTAACGGCGAAGTAGAGTTGGTATTTATCGTTGGCTACCATTTGCCCCAGGACGGAAATGACAACTTCACCAGCAGGGGTGAATTTTACGGCATTACCTATCAGATTCATCAATATTTGGCGGATTCGGGTAACATCACCAATTAGCGTGCTGGGTATCTGGCCGTGGGTTAAATAGGCCAGCTCCAACTTTTTGGCAGCGGCTTTAGGCGCCATCAGGTCCAACACTTCTTCGATGCAGGTCTCAAGTTTAAAGGGGGCCTGCTCCAGGACCAGTTGTCCCGCTTCAATTTTAGAGAAATCAAGAATTTCGTTAATGATGGTTAACAGGGAGTCGCTGCTGGTGCGAATGGTCTCCACAAAATCTTTCTGTTCCCCGCTAAGCTTGGTGTCTAGAAGCAGGCCGGTCATGCCGATGACGCCGTTCAGGGGCGTGCGAATTTCATGGCTCATGTTGGCCAGGAATTCGGATTTTGCTTTGGTAGCAGCCTCAGCCGCCAGCTTGGCTTCGCGCAGCGAGCTTTCACGCTCTAGCCGTTGAGAAATGTCCTGGTAGATTCCTAAAACGCCAACCTGTTGACCATCGACGGTGACGGGAACGCCAAATATTTCTACGTCTACGGCCGTGCCGTCAGCGCGCTGCCGCCGGCCGGTGCTATGAATCATTTGGCCATTGTTTACCTTGCCGGTGTAATCAAGCATTTCTGACATCTTGTCGGGCAAGGCAATGAGCCGGTCTAGTTCCTGATCGGCAGCATCTTTGGCCGAATAGCCAAATAGCTGTGTAAAGGCCGGATTGCTGCTCACGATGCGGCCGTTCATGTCCAACGTCACAATAGCCAAGGGGCTGTTAATGGCAAGCGATTGAAAATATTGCATCTGTTGCTTCAATGCATTCTCGGCTTGCTTGCGGATGGTAATATCTTCGCGCAGGACGATATAGTGACTAATTTCGTCCGCCTGGGCGTAAACCGGGGCGATAATTACCTGTTCCCAGTAAGGTTCTCCATTCGCGCGCAGGTTCTTTAGTTCGGTGCGCCAATCGTGATGAGCTTCGATTGATTTCTGGACCTCGTTGTACAGTTTTTCCGGCGAAACGGCCGTACAGATCTGAAGTGGCTTATTCAAAACGGTGCGGGCGGGGATGCCTGTTATGTCGGTAAAAGATTGGTTTACATAAGTAACTCTAAACCTGACATTCGTGACCATGACGGCATTTGGACTGTATTCCAAAGCATGTGACATCTGGCGTAAATGTTCTTCGGTGTGAAATATTTTTAGCGACATCACGCATATGATGACCAGCAGGCTAGAACCGACGCCGAACAATATTAAAATCGCTTTGTGATTGATGGTGTCCAGTTTCTGCTGGGCGGCGGAAATGTCGTAGACCATTTTGTATGCGCCCTGGAAACGGCCGTTCTCCTCCACAATGGGTACATAAATCTCAACGAAATCTCGTCGCATCGCTTCATCGCTAAGTGAGGTTTTACTAGTTTCTGCGAGGGTTGAAAACAGCTTTCCTGCTGCAACCACCTCATAAAACTGCTCTTGCTCGTTTTGAACACCGATGCGTTCTGAGTGGGTCGAATAGAGTGACAGACCGGCAGCGTCATATACTTCGACGCTTTCAAGGCCTGTGATTGCCATAGGGTCGGTAATTATCTGTTTGAACTGTGCGCTCATTTCATCCTGGGAAGCACCATTTTCCAGGATCAGTTCGTCATTGAACCTGGTCACCAGATGTTGGGCGTCCATTTCTCTTATCTGAATGATTAATTGGCTAAACTCAGGGTAGATGATGAAGTAATTGACAAAAGGGAAAATAATTAGAATGAAGACCGTGAGCAGCAGCAAATTTCGTAGAATTCTTGTTTGAAAAAAGCGGCCGGTGATCTTCAAAAAAGATATTAAGGACTTCTCGTCATATTCTGTACTCTTAAAGAAGTGAAATGTTTTAGTTTTTGACAAACTTGATACCCGGTTTTCGTAAAAGTGGCAACGCCTTTAAAAACACGATCCCGTATTACGCCCACTTTTGCTCAAGTAATCGGTCTGGTTATTATTTGTTTTCCTAACAAAGTCGCTCGGCCGATTACATTATTTTCTAAACTTGAAAAAGTAGCTGATTTCTGTTTATTTGTTTTTCCCCAAAAGGGAAAAAGCGAAGAGTTTCTAGTTTCATTTAAGCGTAAGACAGGAGATCAAACAAGACGCCCATTAGTCCTAAAGATACTCAGGATGCAAAACAGCCATTCTTCTGACAAATTGTTCAGAGAGAATGGCTGTTGCCACTTCTTATTTTATTGAACAGGGCATGGGTTCAAGCTAATCGATTGTTTGCTGCCGCTTCCTATTTTTCTGTTTTTGACAACTCATCGCCTGCTTCATTTTCAAGCGGTGTGTCCTCTGGTGCAGCCGTTTCAAACTCTTCCTCTTCCTCAATTTCCTCTTCACGCTTGACTTGCATCCACTCAATTTCCTCTGCGGCCGTCACGCGGCGGGTGCTCAGGCTGAGTCGCTCTTGCTCCACGTCAATTTGCACAATGCGTACCAGAATGACGTCGCCTTCTTCCAGTACCTCGCCGGGGTCCGAGTCGCTGGGCAGGTTCATTTCGTTGCGATGCAGCAAACCTTCAATGCCTTCTGCCACGCGAACAAAGGTGCCAAAATCGACAACGGCCGTTACCTCACCTTCCAGCAAATCACCAGAAGTCCATTGCTCGGCAAAAGTTTCCCACGGGCTGGGCTGCAGTGCTTTGCGGTTCAGGCTGATCTTTTCCTTCTCAACATCGATCTTGTCGATGATGACCTCAACCTCATCGCCAACCTCGAACAAATCCTTGGGATGATCAATATGTTCCCAGGCTATACGCGAGATGTGCAGCAGACCAACAATGCCATCGCCAATATCGACAAAAGCACCATAGTGCTTCATATTAACGACGGTGCCCGTTAGTTTGTCACCAACGGCAAGCGTGTTGAGCCGCTCTTTTCGCTGCTCTTTTTGCGCCGCTTTGGCAGAAAGCACAAATCGTTCCCGCTTGGGGTCGATTTCAATAATTTTTAGGTTGATTGTTTCGCCAACCTGTTTGCTCTTGTAGCTGGTTCGTTTGTCGTGGTTGTAGACGTTTTGGATGGCAGGAATGTGGGAGTTGGGCACAAAACCTTGAATACGGTTGAATTCTACGACCAGTCCACCCTTGTTGTAGTTGACAATTTTTAGCTCAATGGTGGCATCTTCTTCTTGCAGCTCGGCCGCACGTTCCCAATCCAGCTCCTGCAAACCGCGCTCCAGCGAGACAAGCAGTTGCTCGCTGCCTACGGGCGTTCGCGTTACGTAAACCGGCACCGTGTCGCCGGTAGACAACGTGTCTAAAAAGGCATCGTCTAGCTGTTCGACTTCCTGGTAGGGGACCATGGCATCTCGTTTGGAGCCAATGTCAATAAAGACGACATCCTCATCTATGCGTAAAATTTCGCCTTGAATGATGTCGCCGCGCTTGGGTTGGGGGAAATCGTATTCTTCGATGAGCTCAAAAAAGGGGGTCTGGCCCTGGCCATTGCCGTTCCCGTTGGCAGGATTGGTTGCTTCGTTGTTGATCACTGATAATAAAGCTTCTTGCATGTTTCTCCATTTGTCTTCAAGTGGCTAACAGCGACTTGAGACCTAGTTTAATGTTTAAGACGAACTGTTGGCAGTTGCCGTACCGTTTTCTTCCAACAGATTATACATTTTTTGATTGACTTCGTTTTCATCCATGTTCATGCTCACGGTCCACTCCGCAATGAGCCGGTCAGTTAAACGTCGCCAATGGCTTTCTTCGGTATTAGAAAGCTGACCTCGCCGGCTGCGCCTGCCCCACAAATCGCGGACGGCGCGGGCGAGTTTCACCGGATTGCCTTCGCGAGTGACCTTGCGAATACGGGCAATGCGCGTTTGAAAGTGAGAGTTCATCTTTTTAGACGGCCGTTGCAAAACCTGCAACACCTCGGCAAATTCCTCTTCTGTAGCCACCGGGCGAAGCAGATCTTCCTCACTGGTGACCGGTGCCCAGATCGTGCTGTCATTATGCGCATCGATCTTATAATACGTCGTTTCCTCTTCCCCAATCGCTTTCGTTTCGATCGCTTTGACCTGTCCGATGCCATAATGACGGTGGACAATCCAATCTCCGGGGGCAAATCTGTGCATGGTGGTTTCCCTGTCTGTGTCTAATTGTGTCATCATACCTGCAACTCTACTCAATTTAACCAGACATAACCATATATCAAGGTATAGAGACAGGGTATAGAAGTCGGTTGAATTGTGGGCGTTATTTGACAACGCCCTTTAACCGGAGGGTCTGCAATACCAGCTTTTCCCACGGCAAATCGGTAGTGAGGGGAATGTAATGAATGTGGCGGTTGGCGCAGTAGGTGGCGATTTCAGCTTGCCATTCTTGCAGCCGCTCGCGGTATAGGTCCAGCGTGGTGGGATCGAGCGTGATTTCAGCGTCGGCTCCGGTTTCGATGTCTACCAGCTTGAGGTCGCCGCTGACGGATGGTTCCACTTCGTCAGGGCTGAGCAGATGGATGAGGCCGACTTCGTAGCCGCGCGCTTGCAGAGCGTGCAGGCCGTTCTGGTAGCCATTGGGGGAGAGCAAGTCGCTGAGGACAAAGAGCAGCCCAGGCCGCCGGCCGCGCAGGGCGTAATTTTTAAGCGACTGGTTCAAATCGGTGATGCCGCTGCCGACGGCCGTTTCCAAAAATTGCAGCAGCCGCAGCGAGTTTTGCTGGCCGCGAAACGGCCCCCAGGTGTGGTCGCCCGCACTGCTGAGGAGGGTTACGGCCGTTAAATCCCCCGCCGTCAAGCCAATGTGCCCCAATGCTCCGGCCAGTCTTAAAGCGTACACAAGTTTGTTTTGGGATTGGTAATCAGTGATCGGTAATCGGTTATCGGTCTCGGGCCAATTCATTGAGGCACTGGCGTCTACGAGCAGGTGGACGGCGACGTCTTCTTCTTCTTCGAGCAGCTTGATGAACGGCCGTTCCAGCCGCGCATACACATTCCAATCCAGCCGCCGTAGATCATCCCCCTTAGTGTAGTTGCGGTAATCGGCAAACTCAATCGAGGTACCGCGCTTGCTGCTGCGCCGGTCGCCTTTCATGACGCCTACGCGCACGCGTTCCGCCACCAGGGTGAGCTGTTCCAATTTGCGCAGAGTGGTTTCGTCAAAAATGGTCATGGGGTGTGATAAAAATTTGACGCAAAGGCGCGAAGGAGCAAAGAGGGGAAAGAAAGGCCAAAAGCTCTTTGCGTCTTTCAAATTTTTGCTTTCTTTGCGTCAAAATCATTCTTTTGGAACGGCCGTCAGCAAATCAGCAATCACGTCATCGGTGCGGATGCCTTCGGCCTGGCCTTCAAAGTTGAGCAGCAGCCGGTGGCG
>CALBTC010000350.1 GCA_937967805.1 uncultured Anaerolineaceae bacterium | reverse complement strand
GCTTTGAGCCAGTTGACGTTGCCGCGAATGGTGTTGATTTCGCCGTTGTGAATGACGGTGCGGTAGGGATGGGCCCGGTTCCAGCTGGGGAAGGTGTTGGTGCTGAAGCGAGAGTGCACCAGCGCCAGAGCGGTTTTTATCGCCGGGTCGCTGAGGTCGGGATAGTAATCTTCCAGCTGTTCAGACAGCAGCATGCCTTTGTAGACGATAGTGCGGCCGGAAAGGCTGGCAATGTAAAAATTGTCATCCCCCACCAGGGAGGCAATCTCTTTTTCGGCCCGGCGGCGAATGATAAATAATTTACGCTCCCAGGCCAGGGGATCGTTTTGGCTTAAATATTGCTTTTGGATAAACAGTTGGCGAATGAACGGTTCCCCGGAAACGGCCGTTTCCCCCAGGCTGCTGTTACAGGTCGGCACGGTGCGCCAGCCCAGCAGCGTTTGCCCCTCTTCGGCGATGAGGCGGGCCAACGCCTGCTCGCACTGCTGCCGCCGGTCGGCGTTTTGCGGTAAAAAGAGCATCCCCACGCCGTATTCGCTCGGCCGGGGGAGCGTAAAACCAAGTTGTTCTGTTTGCTGTTGAAAAAATTGGTGGGGTATTTGGAGCATAATGCCTGCGCCGTCGCCGGTAGTGGCTTCGGCCCCTTTGGCCCCGCGATGGGTGAGGCGTTCTAAAACAGTAAGGGCTTGCTGGATGATGGTGTGAGACGGCCGTCCCTGCACATCCACCACAAAGCCCATGCCACAGGCGTCCCGTTCAAACCGGGGATCATACAAACCTTGTGCCGGGGGAGACTGTGTTAAACGGCGCTGGTCAGCCTCCGTCAGATCGACCTTCCCCATTTCCACTGATGTCTGAACCTGTTTCATACTTTTCTCTCCTCTTCTTATCGCCAGGTGCTGCTGTTCGTTTGTAAAGGGGCCCTTCTTCACCAAAAGCGCAGGTAAAGACGCCAAACGCCCAACGAAGGTCGTTGGGAATTTATCTTCGAGAAATGGTTGGTTCAGCTTGTGGGTTTGAGCAAGCTTGTTGAGGTCTTCCAGGCCTCTGTGGTAACTTGCCGTGTTGTTTCGAAAAAATTGTGGGTAAAAGAAGTATACAAAAGAGGGGCTGTCTCTGTGATCGTTAAGTTTGTACGACATTCAACCAAAAAGATTAGGCGATTTGTGAAATTTTGCGCACAATGAGTTTTTATGTCAACTTGTCAGGCCCATTTTGTGTAGAATTCACAACCCTGCCAAAAATCTTTCGGTCAATTTTCCGGGGCTAATCCGATTGACTTCATCGGGATTGGTCAGTAGAGTTGAAAGCAATCAAATAAATTTTGGCCGTGACGCCTCTCGGGAAAGTGATTCCACTTTTTGCCCGAGGGGCGTTTTTTGTTTCAAGACGCAGACCCTAAGGGTCTGCGACACGGTCGCCTAATTTTCATCATTTTTTAGTGGCAGAACAAAGGAGAAGAACAGATGGATTACAAAATTCGCAGTCGCTTTAGCCGCATCGGTTTGTCAGCATTGGCCCTGGCCATTTGCTTTGCCGTGGTAGACAACGCCCTGGCCCAGGAAATCTCGCCGATGGATGAACTCGCCTTCGCCATCGACAACCTGACGATGTTTATCGCCGCCGTACTGGTTTTGTTCATGCAGGCGGGCTTTGCCCTGGTGGAGTCCGGCTTCAACAGCGGCAAAAACACGATCAACATTTTGTTTAAAAACGTTATGGACATGTGTGTGGGGGCCGTTCTTTACTTTCTGGTAGGCTACGGCATCATGTACAGCGGCGCGGCCAACGGCATCATCGGCTTTGCCGGTGTGGGCATCCCCGGCCAGGACGCCATCGACCTGGGCTACCTGCCCCACTTCCAGACCGACTTTTTGTTCCAGGTGGCGTTTGCCGCCACGGCCGCCACCATTGTCTCCGGAGCCGTCGCCGGACGGATGCAGTTTCGCGCTTATCTCATTTACAGCGCCGTACTGACGGGTCTCATCTACCCCATTGCCGGTTTCTGGCAATGGGGCGGCGGCTGGCTCTCCTCCCTGGGCTTCCATGACTTTGCCGGATCGCTGATTGTGCATGCCGTGGGTGGTTTTGCCGGCCTGGCCGGGGCGATTGTGTTGGGGCCGCGCATCGGCCGTTTCAACAAGGACGGCACCGCCAACCCGATGCCGGGCCACAACATTACCTCGGCTACCCTGGGCGTGTTTATTCTGCTCATTGGCTGGTTTGGCTTTAATCCCGGCTCTGTGCTGGCCATGGCCGGTACGGAAAACACGATTGCCGTGGTAACCGTGGCGGTGAACACCTTCCTGGCAGCCTGCACCGGCGGTATCCTGGCCACCATCGCCTCCACCTTCCTGAATGACGGTAAGCCAGACTTGAGCTACGCGCTTAACGGTATGCTGGCCGGTTTAGTGGGCATCACTGCCAACGCCGATGTGGTTTCCAACATTTCGGCGCTCATTATTGGCGCCGTGGCCGGTGTGCTGGTTGTGGCCGGTATGGTCTTGCTGGAGAAAGTCAAGATTGACGATCCCGTTGGGGCCTGGCCGGTACACGGTTTATGCGGCATCTGGGGTGGTGTTGCCACGGCGCTGTTTAGCGATGCCGCCGGGTTGGGCGTACAGTTGTTGGGTTCGGCCGTTTACGCCATCTGGGCCTTCGTCATGATGTCAGCTGTCTTCTTTGCACTCAAAGCCGCAGGCATTCTGCGCGTTTCCGAGACAGAAGAGCTGGAAGGCCTGGACCTGTCTGAGCACGGCACGGTCAACTACCCCGAGTTTGGATCGGCCATCATCCCCAGCCCCAGCACTGACTAAAAGAGAAATAGGACACAGATGAACACAGATAGAACAAATCTGTGAAAATCTGTGTGAATCTGTGTCCTATTCCCTTTTTATTTTTGAGATGTTCCTGATTAACCAAACACCTGCAATTGTCATACCTGTGTAGGCAGGTATCCATTTGCTTAGAGGAGTGGATTCCCGCCTTCGCGGGAATGACCGGATTAGGTTTGAATAAAGGAACAACTCTTTTGATGACCGAGGTGGCGTGAAGCTGGCTCGGTTTCTTTATTATTCTAAGGAATTATGGAGCGTAGGACTGGCAGTCCTGGACAGTAGCAGCCATAAAACCATTCTGTTTAGGATTGCCAGTCCTGGGCCTGCCTGGGGTAAATCCTAATAAAACGTTTGGCCGGGAGATTTAGGGTTGATACAATTTTCAGCAGAACACAAACCATCATTTGCCCCTGAGGCAAACGAACTTATGAAGATTTCTGTTGAACGAAACACGGCCGTTGATTCATACGGCCGTACCCACCCCTACATCGCCCGCGTAGAAATCGTCTCGGCCACGATGAACGCCGGCACAGTTTACCAAATCCCCATTTTTGTGGAGCACATCGGCCTGCAAAAATCATTTGGCGTGGACGTCTGTGGCTTTCGCGTGACGGCCAAACATCCGCAGCAAATTGTAGAGCCGCTCACCCGGCTGCTGCATGGCCTGGTGAACGCTTCGCGACTGCCTGACTACGTTTTCATTGCCCGGCGCGCCCGCGCCGTTTTCCCCGTGTACACCATCAATGAACAGGTATTGGCCGTCACCAAAAACGGCCCGGTTTTTAAGCACGTGGAGCTGGCCAAAGTGCGCGAATATCTGACGGATTTTTTGCACGAGGCGGGCATTTTGGGCGAAAAGGGATTGAGCGATAAGCTGCACGTGCGCGGCGTCAGCCGCGCCACATTGGGGCTGCGCCGGCCGATTTTTTACCTGAAAAAGCGCGTCACCGGGCAAACCGACTTTTGGGCCCCTGTGTTCCAGGCGGCCGACGGCAAAACGATCTACACTTATGCCGTTAACCAGCGGCGTGAAGTGCCCAAGTCGGCCGGGATGGAAGTGCTGGATTTGTGGGAGCTGGTGGCTGAGGCGCTGATTGGGGACGGCCGTTTACAAATCAAATTCGACCTGCGCCCTGACCGGCTGTTCCCGCCCCATTGGCAGGAAATTCAGGATCATTTGCACGCGGAACGGCCGTTACAAATCAACGAAATTGAACTGCCGCAATACCGTGATGGCCTGCATTGGCTGGCTGTGGAGGCCCGCCCCGATGAAGATCGGTTTGGCCTGTTCCTGGGCAGCAGCGCCGCTGATCTGGCCCAGCGCGTACGCCGCGATTTCCAGCGGCGTGGCCTGTTGAGCAGCCCGGATTGACGCGGCGTTTGGACAATTTGCACAAACGGGAGACGGCCGTTTTGCTACAAACTACTATTTGACGAAGCCCGCACACCTCGCTAGAATAGCCAGCCTGTAACAACAATATCTTGTAAAGGCCAAGACGCCTCGCCAGAAATCCTTCGGGACTTCTGCGCGCAGGCGTCTTTTTTGTTGGCAGGTGCCGAACCTCCCGCAGGTTTCTGCCACAGCAAGCTATTTTTATGAAGCATACGGGAGGTTGAGTGAACTATCCAAATTGAGGAGAAACAACATGAGTGGAAACAAAGCCAGATTAGATGCCATTTCAGCAGTCATTAATTATAAGCCTATTTCAGAACCGTTGAACTTTGCCGAGACGCCAACCAAAGAGCTGTTTGCCTCGAATGTGTTCAGTACGGCCGTTATGAAACAGCGCCTGCCTAAACCGGTTTACAAATCCATCATGGCCACCATTCAGCAAGGGGCGCCGCTGGACACATCCACCGCCGACGTGGTGGCCGCTGCCATGAAAGATTGGGCCATCGAAAAAGGGGCCACCCATTACGCCCACGTCTTTTACCCGCTCACCGGCCTCACCGCCGAAAAGCACGACAGCTTCCTCTCGCCCAACGGCGACGGCCTGGCCATTGCCGAATTCAGCGGCGAGCAGCTCATCCAGGGCGAGCCGGATGGCTCCAGCTTCCCTACCGGCGGCATTCGCCCCACGTTTGAAGCGCGCGGCTACACCGCCTGGGACGTCACCAGCCTGGCCTACATCCTGGAAAATCCCAACGGCACAACGCTGTGCATCCCCACCGCTTTCGTCTCCTGGACCGGCGAAGCATTAGACAAAAAGACGCCGCTGCTGCGGGCCATGAAAGCGCTCAACACCCAGGCCCAGCGCATCCTCAAGCTGTTTGGCGATACCGACGGCAGTCTGGTCACCTCCACCGCCGGGCCGGAACAGGAATATTTCCTCATCGACCGTAATTTTTTCCTGGCCCGCCCCGACCTGATGACCGCCGGGCGCACCCTGTTTGGCGCCGCCCCGGCCAAAGGGCAGGAGTTTGACGACCATTATTTTGGGGCCATCCCCGAGCGCGTGCTGGCCTGCATGATGGAAACCGAGCGCGAGCTGTATAAGTTAGGCGTGCCGGTAAAAACCCGTCACAACGAAGTCGCTCCCGGCCAGTATGAAGTGGCGCCCGTTTACGAAAATGCCAACGTGGCTACCGATCACCAGCAGCTCATCATGATTACGCTCAAGCGGGTGGCGGAGAAGTATGGCATGGTTTGCCTGCTCCATGAGAAGCCGTTTGCCGGCGTTAACGGCTCCGGCAAGCACGTCAACTTCTCCTTTGGCAACGCCACCTTAGGTAACCTGCTGGAACCGGGCGATACACCTCATGAAAACGCACGCTTCCTCGTTTTCTGCGCTGCCGTCATTCGGGCGGTGGACAAATATGCGCCGCTGCTGCGCTCCGTCATCGCCCACGCCGGCAACGATCACCGCCTGGGGGCCAACGAAGCCCCGCCGGCTATCATTTCCATCTTCCTCGGCGACCAGCTAACAGACGTTTTTGAACAAATCAAGGCAGGTGGTGCCAAAAGCTCCAAGGCCAAGAGCACGCTTAACATCGGCGTGGATACGCTGCCGCCGCTGCCCTTGCACTCCGGCGACCGCAATCGGACCAGCCCGTTTGCCTTCACCGGCAACAAGTTTGAGTTCCGCGCCGTTGGCTCCAGCCAATCGATTGCCACGCCGCTGATGGCTTTAAACACGATCGTGGCCGAGTCAATCGACTATATTGCCACGCGCCTGGAAAAAGAGATCGCCGGGGATGCCGGTAAGCTGGACGGAACGATTCAAACCTTGCTGCAGGAGATTTTGGTAGAACACGGCCGTATCATCTTCAACGGTGACGGCTATTCAGAAGCATGGCACAAAGAGGCCGAGGAGCGCGGACTGCCCAATTTGCGCACGGCCGTTGATGCCATTCCTGAATTTGGTAGTGAAGCGGCCGTAGAGCTGTTCAAAAAGTACAACGTCCTTACCCCGCGCGAGGTAGAAAGCCGCGTTGAGGTGAAGCTGGAGCAGTACGCTATGGCCATTGCGGTGGAAGCCAAACTGACCGCCAAGATTGCCAAAACGATGATCTTCCCCGCCGCCATCCGCTACCAAAGCGAGCTGGCCACCACCTGTGCCAATCTCAAAGCCGTTGGCTATACCTTCGATACCAACACGCTGGATCGCGTCACCGAGCTGGTGCGCTGCCTGCAAGATAGCACGGCCGAACTGGACGTGGCCCTGGCCCACGAAGGCGGCAGCGTCTTCGAAGAAGCCGAACACGCCTTGAAGAAGCTCGTCCCGGCCATGAACGTGGTCCGTGGCTACGCCGACACCCTGGAAAATATGGTGGCCGACGATTTATGGCCGCTGCCCTCCTACCAGGAAATGTTGTTCATCAAATAAACCGGTAAAACGAAATATATTGAAAGGTGGGCCAGCCCACCTTTCAATATATTTACTTATTCATTCTACAAATGTACACGCCTCAAGGAAGTGAAAAGACTGCCTTAAGCGCCTGATCAATCTGTTCCAACTGCTTTGAAGACAATGCGCCGCGAATCTTTACAAGCCGAAAACGATGATCGACTGGACGCGTTTGTAGGCAATCGGCCACAGACTTTTTAGATAGTCCATTCTTCTCTGAAGGAAAAAGGGTGACATTGGTGACAATTCGCTCTTTTTTTTCATTCCATCCCGTGATTGGCACAACTTGAACCACAGGAACCCGCGCATTATAGGTGTCATTGGTCACGATAATACAGGGGCGGATTTTCCCTGTTTCGGATCCCAAAGTAGGGTCCAGGTTAATATCAATGACCATCCCTCGGCGTAACTTGCTCATTCTGGCCAATCACTTATGGCTGAATCAGTTAACATTTGCGTTTCTTCATCGATCTCATACAGTTCGCTGTACAGATCAGCTGAGGCTTCTAGCTGCTGGCGCTCTATCTCTTCTCTTAATCGATCCAGGGCATCTCGCACAAGCGCACTTTTATCTTTATAGCCATATTGTTTATGCTTATTCAAAAATCGGATATTTGGTTCTGCTAAACTAAATTTTGCCTGTCGCATGTCTCACCTCAAAAGGCATTTATTTTGGGGCCTAAAATCGGGTCCTATTTTACACCCCTTTTTAATCGGGTGTCAATTAAACTTGTTCGTTTACCGACTTATGAAAGATACGGCCGTTTCGCTATAATCGCCTCATGTTCAACACCCACTCCACCCGCCCACAAGCGTTGAGCGCCCTGCGGGAAATTGCCCGCGCCCTCAGCACCGCCTGGGATTTAG
>CALBTC010000349.1 GCA_937967805.1 uncultured Anaerolineaceae bacterium | reverse complement strand
GGCAACATACGCCATGAGCCTGGGCAGCAGCTTTGGCCCTACAAAAAACATGAGTATGAGGAATACGGCCGCTTTCAACGCCGCCAATCCTAAAACCGAAAAGCTAAACGTGGGACTGCTTAGCTGGGGCAAAATGATCATCAAGGGGACAACCGCCAAATCCTGCACGATGAGGATGCCAATCATCACCCGGCTGGAAAGCGTGCCTAACCGCCCCTGACCCATCAAAGTTTTCAAGATAACCATCGTGCTGGAGAGCGCAATGAGGCCGCCAAACCAGAGCGACGTCAACCAATCCCAACCAAAAAGCTGGCCAATGCCGTAGCCAAAGGCCATTGTCAAAATGATTTGCAAAGGCGTACCGATTAAGGCGACATGTTTTACCGGTTCCAGTTCCTTTAATGAAAACTCCAGCCCGAGGGCAAAAAGCAGCAAAGCGACACCAATCTCTGCCAAAAGTTCAATGTCGTGAACGTCAGAAACGGTAGGCCCGGCCGTAAACGGGCCAACCATGACCCCGGCCAAAATGTACCCCAGCAGCAGAGGCTGCCTCAGCCGCTGCGCGATCAACCCCCCAAAAAGCCCTGCTACAACGATGATGGCAATATCAGCCGCTATTCCCATTTCTTACTCGCTTTCAGATTGCAGTTGGCTGATCACGCGGCCAGGACTGGTAAAGGAGATGCCCTGGGTGGAATCGGCGTGGATCATAATGGTTTCAACGATTGGTTCGTAAACAGGCTCCTCTGCCCCCCATTCCACAATGAAGTTGGTGCCCAGCCCGTCGGTTTGGGCACTGTTTTCTTCGACATAGAAATCGGCCGTTCCCAGTGGGGGAAGCTGGATGGGATTGGGTAAATATTCCCGCACAAAACTGCCCTGCGCATTGTAGTACCGCACAGAAGTTACAATGATCGGGTGGTCAGTGTCTGTGTTGTGAATGCTCAGCGTGACGGTTAGGTCCAAGGTTTGGCCTCTGGGCGTAGAGTAGATTTTTGAATAGGCGGGAACGTAGATTGTTTGCCCGACGGCAATGTCCAGGTCCTGAATGACGACTCCCTGGTCGGGAATGGTTGGTGTGGCCGGGGGCGAGCTGCAACCGGCGCACAGGCAGAGGATGAAAAGCAAAATGAGGCTGTTTTGGTGATAATTCAGGAGTAAATGTCTAAAAACACCGGATGAATGCATCTTTCATTTCCTTATGTGTCATGGGCGGGGTTTTGCTAGCCGTTTCACTGCTCACCGCTAGTTTACCAAAATTTCGATTGTTCGGCGCAAATAGGGCCGTGGCCAGTAGAAACTTTGCTATAATCTGCGCTTATGGCTAAAACGTCTACACCCCCACCTTCATTGCGCAAAGCGTGGCTCGATGCGGCCCGACCGCGTACGTTGCCGCTGGCGCTGTCTTGCATTGCCCTGGGCACCTTCCTGGCCGCGGCCGCTGGCGCCTACAGCTGGCCGATTACGACGCTTTGTTTGGTGACGGCCGTATTCCTGCAAATCCTCTCTAACCTGGCCAACGATTACGGTGACTCCGTTCACGGCGCAGACCACGTACAGCGCGAAGGGCCCCAGCGCGCCGTGCAGTCGGGCCAGATCAGTGCCCAAACAATGCGGCGGGCGATGATTCTGTTCGCCGTGTTGTCGGCAGTGAGCGGCATCGCCTTGCTCTGGCTGGCGTTTGGGGCGGATGGGCTGCTGTGGCTGCTGCTGTTTGTGCTTCTGGGCGGCGCAGCCATTTGGGCAGCGGTGAACTACACCGCCGGCAGCAAACCATATGGCTATGCCGGCTGGGGGGATCTGTTTGTGCTCATCTTTTTTGGCTGGGTGGGGGTGCTGGGGCCGTACTTTTTGATGGCTCAGCAGTTCAGTTGGGAACTGCTGCTGCCGGCCACGGCGTGTGGCCTGCTGGCCGTGGCCGTGCTCAACGTCAACAACATTCGCGATATTGCGTCTGACCGGCAGGCGGGCAAGTTCTCTATTCCGGTGCGGCTGGGGCCGGCGCGGGCGCGGCTGTACCATTGGCTTTTGTTGGCAACGGCCGTTTTCCTGGCCACGCTTTATGTCTTGCTCACCTTCACCAGCTATTGGGCCTTTTTGTATCTTTTGGCAGTGCCTTTGCTGGTGCGTAACGGAACGGCCGTGCAGAATACCTATTCGCCCCTGGCCCTCAACCCCCTGCTCAAGCAGATGGTGCTCGCTGCCCTGGCATTTAATTTGCTGCTGGGCCTGGGGCTGATTTTGTGATTGTTTGAGCCGGGAGGTACTCTGTTTGCGGGAAAGTAGCCTTTATAAATTGTCCCGTGTACGCCCCAGAGCGTGAATTGTAGTGTTTTCCTCATAATCTTTCACCAAGAGATGAAAGGCATTTTGTAATTTATCCATAACTTGCTGCAAGAGCGGCAAGATCACTAACACTTCATCTTTCACATCCTCATCATCATATCGAAAGGCAGTTGCCGCTTGAGTATCAATTCGCTGGAATTCTAATATGCGGTCTTTGAACCATGCGGGTAGCAGCGCATTGTAGTGTTGTTGTATATAGGCTTCTAATTTAGGAAACAACTTTTTAAGATCGTGTGTGTCCCTCTTTTTCTTCTTTCTCCTGATAAATATTTTGATATAGAGTTCAATGCTATGTCTGTAAACAAATATAGTTGGATAGACTATATCCCAAGCTGACTCACCGGACTCAACTAGAATATCTCCTGCGCGTTTGTATGCATCAGCAATGGCAAGCCGATCATAAGCGCCGCTTGCCATACCTCCAATATAGGTACTGTCCAAGTCTCCCAATATTTCGGGGTAATCTAGCGCATCTGGGAACAGAGTTTGCTCATGAATAGGTATCATTTGGAGATGTTCATTCTGCTCAAGTGCTGCGCGAATGCTTTCATCTACATTTGGTCTATCATCAGTATCGTACAAGTAAGCAATAAGCGCTAAAGCATATTGATCGGCCTGATTGTACTGGCGAGTTTCCCCTTTTGGAGGGTTGGCGAAGTCACTTAAAAAATCGGAAAATTTTATAGTCCATTCTTTTATTTTGTCTCTATCTACATCAAGTTCTTTTGCCAGGATTCCTATTGATACCATCAGACACAATTCTCCTTTTAACCTGTAGCCCACGCCCTCGCCGCGCTACCTACTTTTGCTGAATTTGGCGGTTTTTGGTGAATGAATTCCATCACTGACCTACTGATTACTAACTCACTGAATACCGCTTACCGCGAATCCGGGCCATAAAGTGACTATCTGCCAGACGGCCGTCGCCAAAGGCATGCCATCGTTTGGTTCCCTCGATTTCAAAGCCAAATTTGCGGTAGAGGCGTACCCCGGCGGGATTGTCCGTGTTGACTTCCAGCTCCAGCCGCTGCACGTTGAGCCAGTTGTCGGCCAGATCGATGACGGCGCCCATGAGCCGGCTGCCGATCCCCTTGCCCCAGTAGGCGGGATGGACCATCATGCCCATACCGGCTTTATGCGCCATTCTGGGCGTGTTTGATTGGTACATAGAAATGGTGCCCACAACTTTGCCAGACACGTCGGCCACAAACCGGTGGATGCGCTTGTTTGGTTCCGCCAGGCGCTGTTGGATGTTGCCGATCTCCTGGCTGGGCATTTGCAGCGTGGTGCGGGCGACCAATGGATGGCGAAAGCAGGCGTACAGATCATCGGTATCCTCTTGCCGTGGTGGGCGAATGAGGGCATCTTCTGGCGCAAACTCGGCCTGGGGCGGTGGGTTGGCGGGCGGGGTAGGTTCGCCGGGGCCGGGAAAGTTGCCGTGCAGACGGGCCATGACATGTTCATCCAGGAAACGGCCGTCGCCAAAAACCGCCTTCCTGCTCGTTCCCTCCAGCTCAAAACCGAACTTTTCATAGAGGCGAATTGCCGGCTGGTTGTGGGTAAACACTTCCAGCTCCAGGCGGTTCAGGTTGAGCCAGTTGTCAGACAGGTCCAGCGCAGCGGCCATCAGTTTGCTGCCCACGCCCTGGCCCCAGGCGTTGGGATGGACCATCATGCCCAGCGTGCCGCTGTGCGTCAGGCGGGGGCGCAAATGTTGGGTGACGTTGATGGCGCCAATGACGCGGCCGTTCCAATCGGCCACCAGCCGGTGACGGCCTGCTTTTTCGCTGTTAGCCCAGCGTTCTGTCTCGATCAGCTCCATGCTGGGCAGCTGCAGCAGCATTTCGGCCACGCGCGGATGGGAGACCATTGCGTGTTGGTCGGCGGCGTCATCGGGGTGAAACGGCCGTATCGTCACCTCATTCAGATCAATATGCAGATAGGACATTTGTACCGCCTTGAATAGGTGTTTCTCCTGTTTTTCACGCTATCTTCACCTGGAAACATTACATAACGAGCATGATCGGTAAAAAGAAAGCGATTTGTTAAGCCGGTGATCATATGCTTTAATGAGTAGAAGGCAAGAAGATTTCTATGTCTATGGCAAAAACAAAGGCTTTTCCCGTTGAACAGGCCCCATCCCAATCCCATCCTTCGGCATCTTCCATAACCGAAACGTTGGATGCTCAATTGCCGCCATTAACCCCTGCCTTGAATGAAGTTGCCAGTGCAAGCCTGGCCCCGGTGACGCTGGGCTTTACACTATTCCACTTCTTTTTATCTGTTGCCTACGCCATTTTTCTGCCGCCAGAAATGGTTCCCATGGTTGTGCCGCTGGTGGCGGGAACGGCCGTTGTGCTTTTGGCGCTGTACGGTCTTGTTCGGGCCGGACAGGTGCCCTCCGGTTGGGCCCAGCCGATTGGCGTGGGCATCGCCGGCCTCTCAATTATCAACGTCTTAATTCACCTCAATCTCTCTTTCGAACCCCGACAAACCAGTATGATCACCTTTTTACTAATTGGCATTAGCGTCTTCTTGCTTTCGGTTCGTTGGTTAGCTTTCGTTTTGGTGGGTACATTGGCCGGCTGGCTCCTGGTCGTCTATGATTGGCCTCTTTCCCCCGCGCTTATCTACAATGGCATCTTGCTGATTCTGAGCATTGGCATTGCCATTGTTGTCTTTTATGTGCGGCGGCAGTCGGTGGCGCGTTACGAGCTGCTGCGCTGGGAGGATGGACAGCGGCGGGCACAGCTTCAGCGTCGCGCCCTGCAACTGGAAACCAGCATGTCGTTGGGGCAGCACATCACCTCCATTTTGGATTTAGACACGCTGCTGCAAACCGTAGCCGAGCTGATGAAGGCACAGTACGATCTGTATTATGTGGGCATCTATTTGCTGGACTCGCAGTCGGATGGTTATTTAATGCGCCGCATTGGGGTTGGCGGGCAGGCCAAAGGGCAAAAGCGTTCCCAGATGCGCATTCGTGTAGGGCGAGAAGGTTTGGTGGGCTGGGTGGCCGGAAACGGCCGTCCCCTGCTGGTCAATGACGTTTTGCAAGACAGCCGTTATATTCCCCACGATCTTGTTTCCCAAACCCGGTCTGAACTGGATTTACCTCTGCGTGCCGGTCGGCGTCTGATTGGCGTGCTCAGCTTGCAAAGCGATAAGACGGCCGCTTTCCTGCAGGAAGATATCCCATTCTTGCAATCGCTGGCCGATCAGGTGGCCATTGCCATTGACAATGCCTCGCTGTATCAGGGGGAGCGTGCCGCACGCCGCCTGGCCGAAACCATGCACAAAATGGGGCGGGCCCTCACCGGCACGCTGGAATGGAACGAAGTTTTAGAGCAGATTCTGGCCCAGCTTGAAGAGTTGGTTGCTTATGATCGCGGCTCGGTTTTGGTGCGCAGCGGCGATTATTTGGAACTTGTTGCCGCACGCGGCTTTCCTGATGAGGCTGCCCCAAACCAGATTCGCATCTCGTTGGAAAATGAAAGCATTTTCCGCGAGATTTATGATACGCAACGGCCGTTATTTATTCCAGACGTACAGCAGTGGCCCGACTGGCAGCAGATTGACAACTTGCCCATTGCCCGCGCCTGGTTGGGCGTTCCTCTCATTCATGGCGAACTGGTGATTGGCATGCTTTCCCTCACGCGGGAAACGACGACGCCATTTACGGACGAGTCTATTGATTTAGCGTCTACCTTTGCCGCGCAAGCGGCCGTTGCCTTAGAAAATGCCCGCCGCTTTGATAGAAGCACCCGCTTCTCGCAGCAGCTTGAGTATGAAGTGGCCCAGCGCACCCAGGCCATTCAGGAAGCGTATGCCCGCCTGGAGCAGCTTGATCGGGCCAAGTCTGACTTTATCGCCATTGCTTCTCATGAGCTGCGCACGCCGCTCACTATTTTACGCGGCTACAGCCAGATGCTGTTTGAGCAAAACAGCGTGCGGCAAGATGGGCAAATCGAAAAGCTGGCTGCCGGGATACAGTCGGGAGCACTGCGGCTGGAAGAAGTGGTGAGCAGCATGGTGGAAGTGGCCAAAATCGACAACCGGGCGCTGCAGCTTTACTTTAAGCAAATCTCCCTGGCGGACCTTTTTGAGCAGCTACGGGAGTCGTTTGCCGATGCCCTGGCTGAGCGCCAACTCACGTTGACCATTGCAAACATAGATGATTTGCCGCCGGTGGAAGCAGATCGGGATGCCCTGAAGAAGGTGTTTTATCATCTGCTGGTGAACGCCATTAAATATACGCCCGATGGTGGCACCATTCACGTTTCCGGCGTGGTGCATCATGCCAATGGCCAGCGCAATAATGCCGGCAAAGTAGAAATCATGGTGCAAGACAGCGGCATTGGCATCGATCCGGAAATGCATGAACTGGTCTTCTCCAAATTTTACCAGACGGGTGAGGTGGCGCTGCACTCATCGGCCAAGACCAAGTTCAAGGGAGGTGGCCCAGGCCTGGGATTGGCCATCACCAAGGGGATTGTAGAGGCACACGGCGGCAGAATCTGGCTAAAAAGCGCCGGGCACGACGAAGAAACCTGCCCCGGCACAACGTTTCATGTGCTCTTGCCTTTATCGCGTGAAACAGATGTGATGGATATTGAAGGGAGTGAGCGAGAAAAAGTGAAACGTGATGCATAAAACATGAACAGTGGCATTTCATTCACAATTCACAATTCGTCAGTTGTTTTCCTGCGGAACCAGTTCAATTTCAAACAGGGTGGGCCAAAATTTACCGGTGACAAAGAGACGGCCGTTTCCCGCATCATAAGCAATTCCATTCAGAACATCTACCCGCTGTGTGATGGTGGCCGGGTCTAGCAGGCCTGTGAGATCAATGCTGCCCACCACCTGTCCATTGGCCGGATCGATGCGCACAATGCGGTTGCTTAACCAGACGTTGGCCCACACCTCGCCATTGATATATTCCAGCTCGTTTAACAACGGCACCGGGCCATTTTGGTCCTGTACAGTGATGCGCCCAACTTCGGCAAAGGTTTGCGGGTGGCGAAAATAGAGCGTACTGCTGCCGTCGCTCATAATAAGGCAACGGCCGTCGTGGGTGATGCCCCATCCCTCTGTTTCATATTGCCACGTATCCAGCACCTCAAAACTTTCACGATCGTAAACAAAGGCGACGCGCTCCTGCCATGTTAGCTGGATCAGTTCATCTTGCCACAGAACCAGACCCTCGCCGAAATATTCCTCGCCGAGGGTGATCATTTGCAGCACCTCGCCGCTGGCTAAATCGACTCGCCGCAGCGAGGAGGGTGAATTTTGGGCCCCGGTGCTCTCGTACAAAACGCCATCGACAAAGATGAGCCCCTGGGTGAACGCGTTGGGGTCATGCGGGTACCTGTTGATGACTTCGTAGCCGAAGGTCGGCACGTTGGCCGGGGGCGTTACGGAGGGCATGGCAAATGGTTCGCAGGCGGGAACAGGGGTGTCTGTCGGGGCGGCCGTCACCGTGGCTGGGGGAACAAGGGTGGGGGTAGCGGTGGGCACGGCCGTTTCCTCCGCAGCAACCTCGGTGGGTGAATCGGCTGTTAATTGCTCTTGGGCGCAAGCGGAATTGAGCAGGAAAACGGCCGTAAATATGATAAACAGCCAATTTGTGCCGCAGTAATAAAGTGCATTCATAAGTCAACTTCTCATGGGGTGGGTAAATAATCGGCGTACCAAAAGTTTGTGTCGTACAGCTCGTTTTCATCTCCGTGCGAGCGCCGCACAATTTCTCCCTTTTTCAGGGAGATGGGCTGCGCAAACAGCGGGCCATCGTAGACAAACGAATGATATTCGCCATTTTCGCCGCAGGGATCGACATTGGCGGGCAGGCTGGCAAAAAAGGTGGCATCTAGCTCTTGGCCTACAAAACTTTGGTCTAGCTGCTTCTCACTCACACAAACGGTGACGGCGCGGAAGCCCTGGGCCACGAAGTTTTGCGCCAGCTCGCCGGTGTCTTGCTGCCACAGCGGAAAGACGGCGCTCAAATTTAGTTCAGCCAGCCGCCTTTCCCGGTACGCTTTTAAATCTTCCAGGAAAATATCGCCAAAGATAGCGTGGGTCACGCCCCTGGCGATTAGCGTTTTGAGCTGCTGGCGCATAATGGCGTCGTACATTTCCACGTTGATCTGGTCTGGAACGTGGATTTTGTAGAGCGGCAATCCAAGAGCGGCAGCTTGCTGATAGAGAAGCTCGGCGCGAACGTTGTGCATGGTGATACGGCCGTGTGCCTCATTCACCGTCGTCAGCAGTCCGACTACCTCGTAAGTGCCGGCTCGCAAAACAGCGTGAAGCGCCAAAGCCGAATCCTTGCCGCCGCTCCAATTCATTATAGCTTTTGGTTTAGTCATTACTTTTTCTTGTTACTTTTGAGGGGATTAACGCAAGGTGCTGAAGGTGCCTGTGCCGTGCGCCGTTGAATCAGATGCCGGCGTCGGGGCGGCAGGCAAAGTAAACCAGAACAAACCACCTTCGCCGGGCAAGTTTTCGGCGCCAACTTCGCCATCCAGCCGTTGGGCAATGCGCTGGACGATGGAAAGCCCCAGGCCGTAGCCGCTGTCATGCCGCAGGTTTATCTGGGTAAAGGGTAAGAACAGCTGCTCCTGAACTTCTGGCGTGATGCCCACGCCGTTGTCCTGAATCCAAAAT
The DNA here is from genome assembly GCA_937967805.1 of uncultured Anaerolineaceae bacterium. The sequence goes on along the minus strand of CALBTC010000349.1, from coordinate 11,452 downwards.
TTAATCATGTTGTTGGCCACAGGCGTGGCCCCCAGCGTTAGCTTTGGTGGATGTCCGCCGTACTTCATGCCGTTGCTCATGTAGTTGACCCAGATTTCCTCGACCCAGGGTGAATACCCCATGGCCAACGGCCATTCGTCCGGCAGCTCAATCGTAACGCCATATTGTCGAATTAAATGGGCCAGCCGTTGGCGAGCCTCATCAATGATGGCGGCCATATCCAGCCGCGTTACCGGCACATCCATCTCGCGCACGCCGGCCAGCAGCAGCAGGGCATCGATAATGCTAGACATTTTGTGTCCGCTTTGCTGAATAATTTCCAAATAGCGCCTTAGGTCTGGCTTGGGCAGGCCCTCAAATTTATTGGTTACCGTTTCGGCCAGGCCCACAATGTGGCTGATAGGCATTTTCAGGTCGTGGGCCACGGTGTGGGCGAAGGCGTCTAGCTCTTCGTTGCGGGCTTGCAAAGCGGCCGTACGTTGGGCCACACGGTTTTCCAGCTCGTTGTTGTACTCTTGCACCTCGCGGTAGAGACGGCCGTTCTGAATGGCCATCGCTGCCTGGTCGGCAATCCCTTGCAGTAGTCTCAATTCGGTGTCAGACATTGGCTCCGCGGCGCCGACAGCGCCAATTGAAAGCAGCCCGATCAACTTTTGTTTGTAAATGAGGGGAGCATGGGCCAGTGAATGAATACCGGCTTGCTCCAGAACGGCCGCATCCGGCCAGTCTGCGCTTGCTTGGGCAATATCCACCAGGATCGGCTGGCTTTGGCCGGTGAGCAGCTTTTGCGCCTGTTCGGCCGGCACTGGTTGGCGCAGCTGCTGAATGCCGAAAAAGTTACCGGCTCCGTGCCATAAGTGGAACCTTTTTTCCTTTGCATTGTAATTAAAAATGGCGGCAAAAGCGCGGTTGGTTGCCCGCAAGGTTTCTTCAAATATTACTTCTACCGTTTGTTCCAGTTCCAGGTTGGCGCTGAGCCGTGATGCGACCTGCGCCAAAATTTCGGCGTGGGTGCGGGCTTTGCGCTCGCTGACCAGCAAATGGCTGTAGCTAAGGGTACGGGCCGTTTGGGCTGTGAGCAAAGAAAGTAAATCCAGATCATCATCGACAAAAAGCGGCTTTTGCCGACAAATGACAATCAACAAGCCATAGGTTTGCACCGGGGTGGCGATGGGGATCGTTAGCAGAGCATCGGCTTTAAGGGCGATGCTTAAACGGAGGCCAAATTGGCCCAGGTCGCCGTGGCTCTCGGCGAAATAGGGGCCTCTTTCTAACCAGACACGCCCCAGACGGCCGGCGGCAGCAGAGAGCTGTGTTTCCAGTTCAGGAAAATCATCATTCGGTGAAATGATGAGCTGTTCGGTTTCGGGGTCTAACATGGCAGCTACGGCCGTAACGCTGTCTACACTACGACGGGCCGCTAAACAAAGATAGTCAACTATCTGGGCCAACTCCATGCCGGCATACTGGGCCGGGACGGCGTGCAAAAAATGATTCAATTCACGCAGCTGCCAATATTTGCGCAGCCAACGAGGCGGGGCGAACCCTAAATAAAAGGCGGCACCGGCAATGAGCGTTAGCGTAACGGGTATAAACGTGAAAAGCGAGCTGGACGTAAGAAAATGGCGAAAAGGAACAAAGGTGAGGATTGCCAATAAAAGCGCAAGAACTCCCAAAGCTACCAGGTTTAGCCGCCAGCGTGAGACGCCGCTGCTGACATGGGCCGCGCGGAGGAAGCAGGTGATGGCGTATCCTTCAACGGCAATAAAGTAACCTAAAACCAGCAGAAAAAAGATATTGGTTTCGCTGGAGAGGGCCAAAACGATCGCCGAGACAATCATGCCTGCCAGGGCTGTGTGCTGTACAGGCGGTCTGACACTGTGGAAATAACGCACCAAACGGAGCAGTAAGTAAGGATGCGCGGCGATTGCCAGCGTGGAAGGGGTTAATTGAAGCAGAGAAAAGTTACCGTACCAGGCGGGCGGGGTAAGGGCCAGGGCGATGGAAAGCATGACGAGGGCAATATCTAAGCGGGACCTTTCCCGAAACTGCACCAGTCCCACCAGCGCCACTAAAGCCAATGCCCAGAAAAATAGCTGAATTAATAGGGTAAGGGTTGCTTCAGACATGCTGTGCTCATTATAAACGAAAAACCATTGTCTCGTCAGCCCTAATTCGGGACCACTTGTAAAATTACCACGCTTTTCACAGGGTTACGGCCGTAAATTTCGCGCAATCGTTAGTTCTGGATAAGGTGACAGCTCCTCCAACAGCAGCGCTGATGGTTCTCCTTTCAGGTATTGGTCGAAGAAAGCGAGCAAATATTCATTTTGAAGGCCCAGGCTGTAGCTGCTGTTGATGCTGCCGGAGAGATCGAGCTGCGGCGTCAACGGGCTCAACAATGGGAGGTCGGTAAAATCGTAATGGGCGGTGTTAGCCAATGTCAAATTGTAGCCGTCCTGGCTCAAGTTGTTGAACAGGCGGTTGCCCAGAGCGCGATTGTCTGGCCCCAGCCAGCGGGGGGTGCTGATGAACATGAGAGGTTGATTCACCCCTTGCGCCAGTCGAGCGCCGGAAACGGGCAGCAGCCAACTATCTAACCCTACGCCGGCCTGGCAGCGGACATCCTGCAAACAAAATTCCATTGTGGCCCCACCGCCGGTGGAGTGGCCAAAAATGCCGACTTGGTTCAGGTTGAAACGGCCGTTTAACGGGTGCCCTTCCTCCTCATGCCACACCGCCATTTCATCCAGCAAAAAGGCGATGTCGTTGGCCCAAACCTGTACCAATGGATTGGCCTCCACCGGGTTGGACTCGCCGCTGGGGAAGATGCGTGAGGGATTATAGACGAAGATACGGCCGTCGGAAAAGATGGTCAACGCATTGGCATAAGAATGATCAATGGCTGCCACAATGTAGCCGTGACTGACCAATTCCCTCACCATTACCGTGTTTTGCATACGGATGCCGGAGAGCCCATGCGAAAAAACAATCACGGGAAAAGGCGCGCCCTCCGTGGCAGACGGCACATCCAGCCAGACGTCCAGCTTGGTGAGGTTGACGTGGTTCAGCAAGAAGGCGGGCAGGTCAAACTGTTTAGCGATGACCGGTCCGGCAACCTCTAAATCCGGCAAGTATACGGCCGGCGCTCCTTCCCGGTTGGCGGCAGGGTACCACACTTGCACCATGAGTTCACGGTTGTCGCTGGGATCATCTGTGTACGTTTCTGGGCGGGTGGTGTCTACCAGGTGGGTTGTAAAAGAACCGATGGCATAGGGGCCGGTGGGGTCTGGCAACCGGGGCACGGGCATGGTCACCGGCAGGGCAAGGGCAATAAGCCAGACAAGCAGCCCCAACAAGCCGCCCAGCCGGGCCAGGCGAGATGGGATTGGGTTGTTTGTAACCCAGCGAATGGTCAGGATTAGGAAAACGGCCGTTAACCCATAAGCCGGAAACATTTGCCAACGATAGCCCTCTACCGGTAAATGAACCACAATAAACAGCAATCCCAAAAGAGGAAAAAGAGCCAACCACTTTGGCCGGTTGCGGCTAATTATTGGCCAAAGCAGCGGGGGGAGCAGGATGACGAGAATCAGGATTTCAAATAGGCGCATATTGTTTGTTAGGATGTGAGAACGAGCTTGCCGGTGACGTCACCCTCTTTCAACCGTTTCAGGGCGGTGCTGCCTTCACTGAGGGGGTAAACTGAATCGATGACGGGATGTAAACGGCCGTCAAAAATCAAATTCATCACCGTGGCATAATCGGTCGAGGTGCCCATCGTGCTGCCAATGATGCTGAGATGTTTGCCAAAAATCAGCCGGTTGTCGAGCTCAAACTTGGGACCGCTGGTGTTGCCTACGGTAAGCAGTCGCCCTCCTTTTTTGAGAGCGCGCAGCGAGGTGTGGAACGTGGCCGCGCCCACGTTATCCACCACGACATCGACGCCGCGCCGGTTGGTGGCCTTAAAAACTGCTTTGCCCCAATCTGTTTCGTGCCGATTGATAAGCACATCGGCTCCCAGGTCGGCGGCTTTGGCCAGTTTTTCTGCCGAGGAGCCAACCACATAAATATGCTTCGCGCCAGCTAGTTTGGCAATCTGAACGGCCGCTGTATTGACTCCCCCGCCGGCACCTACGATGAGTACCGTTTCGCCAGCCTGCAAGCGGCCTTTGGTAATGAGTGAGTGCCAGGCGGTGACAAACACCAGAGAGGCGGCCGCCGCGGCGGTAAAATCTGCGTCATCCGGCATTTTGAGCAGGTTTCGGGCAGGAACGGCCGCATACTCCGCAAAAAAACCGTCTTCATGTTCGCCCAATATGGCAAAATTGTCGCTCATGTTGTCCAGGCCGCGCCGGCCAAAATAGTCGGTGTCACTGCCGCGCGTCGGGTTCACGGCCACGCGGTCGCCCACGGCAAAATCGGTGATGTTGGCCCCAACTTTGGCGACAACCCCGGCGCCGTCGCTGCCCATGATGTGGGGCAGCTTCAAGTTGAGGCCCGGCCAGCCGGCCAGCACCCATAAATCGAGCCGGTTCAGCGCGGCCGCTTTTACCTCCAGTAGTACCTCGTCCGGCCCGATTTCCGGCTCCGGTACGTCGGTGTATTGCACATTTTCCAGCGGGCCATGTTCAAAAAATACAACTGCTTTCATTGGAAAAATCCTTTGTTTTAAGTGAGGCGTTATGCAAGAATCACGTTTGATCGTTCACGCATCACGCTTCCTCAAGCTGCTCAAAAATCCTAACAGCAGCCCGGCGGCCACTCCCAACAAGCCCGTCGCGGTAGGCCATCGCCAGCGAGAAGCTGGCCGGCTAGGATGGGCATCATCTTCCGGGGGGATGGTGGCGATGCGGTACACTTGAGCCTCTTCTTCCGCCTGGGAAGTGCCGGTCACTTCCCGGCCGCGCCAGACGGCATTTTCGGTGGGTTTCAGGCGGGTGCCATATTTGTTGGCATACACTTGGGTAAACTCCGCGCCAAACAGAAAAATCTGGGCCGAGTAGTAGACAAAAAGCAAAATTGCTACCAGCGATCCGGCCGCCCCATAAGCCGATGTAGATGAGCCGTGCGTCAGGTAAAGGGTGATGAGATAGCGGCCCAGCATGAAGAGGAATGTGGTCACCGCCGCACCCAGCAGCACATCTTGCCAGGTAAGGTGGGCATCGGGCAGCACTTTAAACAGCAGGGCAAAAAGAATGGTGAGGATGACCACGGAGGCCAGGATGTTGATTTGCGGCAGCAGCGCGCCAATGCCGGGCAGCCAGATGGAGAGACGGTCGCCGACGGCCGTAACCGCAATGCTCACGGCAAAAGAGAGCAGCATCAACAAGCCAACCACCAGCACCATAGCAAACGCCAGCGCCCGCTGGCGAATGACGTTGAGGATGCCGGACTCCGGTGCCGGTCGCAGCCCCCAGATCATGTTCAGGGCGCGGCGCAGTTGGGCAAACAGGCCTGAGGCGGCCACCAGCAGCAGCACCGTGCTGGCTACCGTGGCAATCGGGCCGGTTTCTGACTCGCTGGCGTTGCTGATAAGGTTTTGAATGACGGTTGCTGCTTCCTCTCCCACATCATCTTGAATCTCGGCCACAATTTCGTTACGAACGGCCGCATCGCCAAAAACGACCCCGGCCACCGCCACGGCAATTACAAGCAGGGGAGCAATGGCAAAAATAGTGTAATACGTCAGCGCCGCCGCCAGCAGTGAGGCGTTGTCGCGCGACCACCCCTGGCCGCTTTCCTTCAACAGTTCAAAAAGCCCGGCAAAAAATGCTCTCATACCCTGATCTTAGGCAGTTCAGCGACACGGCGCAACCTTTCATTCCGAATAGATTGGCCCCATCTGCTTATAGAACAAAAATTTACTCCGGTAACCCGAACTTTATTGTCATTAGTGACGAATCTTACGACTGGCAACCGCGTAAGATTCCTCGGAGGACCTCGGAATGACACGGGGGAGGCGTTCACGGCGTGGCCGTGGGCTGGGGCGCGCTGGGAACCGGATTGGCAAAGGCAAAGCTGCCAATTTGCTGCGGGTTGGCGGGGTCGGCCACGTCCACAATCTCCAGGCCGTTCCAGCCGATGAGATAGGCAGTGTCCCCCTGCACGCTGAGGGCATACAGGTAATTGTCGGTGTCGTACTGGCCAAGCAAGACAGGGTCGGTCGGCCGGCTGATGTCCAGCAAATGCAGGCCGTCGCCGGGCAGACTGAAGCCAATTTCCCCTTGAATCACAATCTTGGCCGGGAAAAGGATGTCTTCCTCTACAGCATAACGGCCGTCTACCATCAAACTGTGCTCATCGGCAACGTCCACTACCCACACCCCTTTCCCGGCGACAAAGGCATGGTCATCTGCCACAGCAACATCGTGGCCGGGCAGTTGATCAATGGTTAGATTGTTGGCGGGATACGGTCGTACCGGGTTGGTGACATCATAAATGTGCAAGGTGCCCTCGCAAAAGCCGGTGCGGAAGCTGCAACCGCCGTGACTGGCAAACAGCCGCGACCCGCTGACAAAAAGGCTGTTGGCCCCGCTTGTAATGGTAAAAGTAGCGGAAGGATTGTCTTTATCACTCACGTCCACGACAGTAATAAGATTCCATTCGGACAAGTAGGCTACATCCCCACGAACCACCACATCGGTGGGGAAGTCGCCTGCACGAAAGAATCCGCGCCGCGTCGGTTGCATTGGGTCACTGATGTCTACAATTTGCAGCCCGGTATCCGGTGGGCCTTCGACAGTATTCAACATCCCAGGGAGATGCGCGATATAGAGGAAACGGCCGTCGGCCACTACCTTCACCACCTCGCCCGGCAGCGTCACGTCGGCCACCAGCGCCGGCTCCGCTTCGTCGGCGATGTTTAGCACCAGCACCCTGTTTTCACTGGCAATGTAGGCATAATCGTCCTGCACAAAGCCCGTTGCCACCGGTGCTTCGTTGCGGCAAGCAGTGATCAAAACTATCAGTGGTAAAATTATCCAGCGTCGCATCTTAGTAACCATTAACCGTTAACCATTTACCATTAACCATTCCTACAGCCTGTTCAGCACGCCTTTCAAATCATTAATCAAATCCTGGGCGTTTTCGATGCCCACAGAAACCCGCACTAGGCCGGGGTCTACCGCCAGCGGTGAATCGGCGACGGAGGCGTGGGTCATTGGTGCCGGCAGCTCGATGAGGGATTCCACGCCGCCCAGTGACTCCGCCAGGGTGAACAGCTTTGTCTCGCGGGCCACCATCCGGGCCGCAGCCTCCCCACCGTGCAAAATGAAGGAGATCATGCCGCCGGGTCCTTTCATCTGTCGCTGGGCCAGTTCGTACTGCGGATGGCTTTCCAGGCCGGGGAAGATTACCTCGGCCACGGCAGGGTGGTCGGCCAGGAATTGGGCGATTTGCGTGGCGTTGCGGCAGTGCTGCGCCATGCGGATCGCCAATGTTTTGATGCCGCGCAGGGTGAGGAAGCAGTCCATCGGTCCCGGCACCGCCCCAATGGCGTTTTGCAGAAATTTGAGCTGTTCATAAACGGCCGTATCGTTCAAAACAATCGCCCCGCCCACCACGTCGGAATGGCCGCCGATGTATTTGGTGGTGCTGTGCAGCACAAAGTCGGCCCCCAGCGCCAGCGGCTGTTGCAGAGCGGGGGAGGCAAACGTGTTGTCTACCCCCAGCCACGCCCCACTGGCATGACTGATTTTGGCGATGGCGGCAATGTCGGTCAGGCGCAGCATGGGGTTGGTGGGTGTCTCCAGCCAGACGAGCTTGGTGTTGGGCTGGATTGCGTCGGCCACGGCCGTTTCATCCGTGGTGTCGGCAAAAGTGAACTCAATGCCGTAGCCGGACAGCACCTTGTCGAACAATCTGAACGTGCCGCCGTACACATCATTGCCCGACAAAACGTGTTCTCCCGGTTTAATCAATCGCAAAATCGTATCAATCGCCGCCATGCCGGAGGCAAAAGCCAGGGCGTGTTTACCGCCTTCCAGCGCCGCCAGCGCGCCGTGCAGCGCCGTACGCGTCGGGTTGTCGGTACGCGAATATTCGTACCCTTTGTGCTGGGCGACGTCCGGCTGGGCATAGGTGGAGGTTTGGTAGATGGGCGTCATCACCGCTCCGGTTTGCGGGTCCGGCTCGACCCCGGCGTGTACGGCCAGGGTTTCTAAGTGGAAATTAGTGGGTTGGGTCATGGGCTGCTCCTTGTGTTTACGATAATGGGTCGATTGTATCAACAAACTTGCTAGATTGCTTTGTTGGCCCCCATTGCCCTTAAAAATCTATATTGTGGACCAGATTGGTTAAGAATTATGACAATTGTCATGTCACGCAGTGCATTTTGGTGAAAATCATATGACATTTAGCTCTTTTTAATGGACGCAAGTCCGTATATATTTTGAGCACCTTGATGATAAGTTCTACTTATTCAAAAAGATAAGCAATGCTTATCAATCAGGTATTTAGAGATTGTCCATGACTCATTCAAGGGATGTTCAGTTTAGAGAATACGGATGATCATCTTTACTGAAAGGGGACTTTCTGTTTCACAATTTTACTAATAAACAGTGACTTTTCTTTTTAAAGTCAAACATCTGATAAAGGAGTTTATCATGAAGAATGCAAAGTTTTTCCCCAAATTGGTTGTTGCTATTGGTGTGATTCTTGTGCTTGCAGGTTTGGTGACGGTCGGTTCCGGTATCTATATCCGGTCTTTTATTGGGGAGCAGTTGGCTAATCAAAACATTACCACGCCTGACGACGCTTCAATTCCAAATGCCCAGGTTAACAGTATGGCTACGGCGCTTAGCATGGCGGACATTATTCAAACCCATGCAGCCAACTATTCCGGTGGCTTAACCTATGCCGAGATGGGTCGTTTTGCAGTAGAGAGTGGCGATCCGGCTGGTACAAGTAATCCGGATGAAGCGTTGAAAGATGCCAATGGTGCCCCGGTTCCTAATGCCGCTCGCAACACGCAGCTGACTGCTGCCGGTCTGGTCACCTCACTGAGCCTGTCTGCGATGGCGCTTGGCGTCTCGTACGGTGCAATCTTGCTGGGGTTGGCGTTTACACTGCTTGGGATTGTGGTAGGTGGCATAGGCTATGCCCTGTTTGGCCTAATCAATCCTGAAGTTGCCGAGAAGTTTGGGCTCCGACCGGTTACTGCCTAAAGGGTCCGGCTACCAGAAAGAAAATTAAATATTTAAGATTTTTAAGTGGCGCTTCATGCGCCACTTTTTTTTGTTTCACGTTGACTGGGTACAATAGTGTCCTTATGCGTAACGAAGTTCCTTCACCGTTGTCACCCTATGCTGCCCGTCTGTCTTTCTTTTCGAGCAATCTTTCATTCTTCTTGCTGATTTTTGTGGGGTGGCTTGCCTCCAGCCGCATTGTGTATGAAGGGCTGTTTCCGCGCTGGTTGTGGTTGGGACGGCCGTTTCTCACCCTCACTATCACCGCCATTCTCACTTTTGTCACCTGGCTGCTGTGGCAGCGTGGGCCGCAGCGGCTGGTCTCGCCCATAGTCCTCTCGCCGCTGCTGCTCAACCTGATCTACCTGGCCGATCCCGTGGTGGATTTGGGCCGCAGCCGCTTCGTTTTTGGTGCGGCGCTGTGGCTGGCTTTGCTGCTTTGGTCGGCAAGGCGGTGGCAGAGGGAGACGGCCGTCTGGCGTTGGTTGGGTCCGCTGCTGGTAGCGCTGGCCCTGCTGCCGGTCTACCTGAGCACCATGTCGCGCACCGTGGGGCAGGCGGACACGTTTGAATTCCAGGTGGTGGCGCCGCAGTTGGGCATTGCGCACCCAACCGGCTATCCGCTCTACTTGCTGCTGGGCAAGTTGTTCACCCTGCTGCCGGTTGGCTCGGTGGCCTGGCGGATCAATGTGGGTACGGCCGTTCTGGCTACTATCGCCCTCATCTTCTTTTTTAAATTTTTGTGGGAATTGTGGGGAGAGGTGGAAACGGCCGTGCTCGGTGCCGTCGTCATGGGGCTCACCAGCACCCTGTGGAGCCAGGCGATTGCCGCGGAGGTGTATGCCCTGCACGCGCTTATCGTTTGTGTGGCGCTTTGGCTTATGCGGCGGGTTGGAGATTGGAGATTAGGGGCTTGTCCTGAGCAGCGTCGAAGGATTGGAGATTTGCAGGGAATTTCAACCTCTCTGCGGTTCAATCTCTTGCTTCTGGCGTTTGTGATTGGTTTGGGTTTGACGAATCATTTGACCACCGTCTTTTTGCTGCCGCCGGCGGGGCTGGCTGTTGTATTGGCTTTGTGGCGGGGGAAAAGCGGAACACAGAGGGACGCAGAGAATACACAGAGTTCCACAGAGAAACTGAACACTGTACGCGAAGCAGTCCCGCAACGACATTACCGATTACTGATAAAAATAGCCCTGGCCTTCACACTTCCACTCCTACTCTATCTCTACCTGCCCCTGCGCTGGCAGGCGGTGAACGGGGAGCCGATGGGGCTGGCCCGTTTTGTGGATTGGGTGATTGGCGGCCGTTTTCAGGGCGCGCTGCAATGGGGGGCGTGGCTCAATGATCCGGCTCGCTACGGCATTGTGGGCCGGCTGTTTGTCGACAATTGGGGCGAATTTAACCTGGCGCTGGTGCTGCTGGGATTGGGTTATCTGGCGTGGCGGCAGTGGCGTGAGGCGGTTGTGCTAGGCGTCACCTGGCTAGGTTTTACCTTTTACTGCCTCAACTATTACGTGCCTGACCTGGCCGTCTTTCTCATTCCGGCCCAGCTAGTGGTGGGATTGTTTTGGGCCAGTGGCGTAACGGCCGTTTCCCACCTTATCACCCACCGCCTGAACCACGACAGCAAGCCGCTGGTGCCGCTGGTGCGTACGGCCGTTCTCCTCGTCATCCTCCTGCCCACCTTGATGCTGGCGGTAAACAATCGCGACCGGCTGGACAGCTCGATGAGCGACGGCCGTACTCAATGGGGAATGGGCGTCTTGCAGCAGCCGCTGGCCCAAAATGCCGCCATCCTGGCCGACAGCGACAAATTCCCACCGCTCTACTATTTGCAGCAGGCTGAAGGAGTGCGGCCTGACCTGGACATTATGGTGCTGCCGGATGAAGCGGCGTACCGGGTCGAACTCGACGCGCGGCTGGCCGCCGGGCAGACGGTCTATTTGGCCCGCTTCTTGCCCGGATTGGCCGGCATCTACCATTTACGTGCCGTTGGTCCATTGACCGAGGTAAGTACGGAGCCACTCTTGGAACGGCCGTCCACCGTTGAGCCCGTGCGGGTTGATTTTGGCCTAATGCAGCTTGTTGGCGTAGGCATCGAACCAGAAGACCCCAGCAACCCGGCGGCGACGGCCGTTACCCTGGTGTGGCAAACGGATTCCCCAATCAACGAAACGTGGCACATTTTTGTGCGCTGGGCTGGAGAAAGTTACGTGGGCGAGCCGGACGTTGCCACCGGGCAACACGCCGTCCACAACAAT
>CALBTC010000348.1 GCA_937967805.1 uncultured Anaerolineaceae bacterium | reverse complement strand
GCAACGGCGTTTTGCATGGCAGGATTTTGATGCCGCCTGTCCCACCCCTACATTTTGTTTGGAGAGGGGGTGAATCGTTTGTTGATCGTGCCGCCCGCACCGGCGAAATTTGGTAGGCTACGGGCATGAAAGGTTTTGTGTGGCTGTTTTTGCTGCTGGGTTTGATTGCCTGCCAGTCGGTTCCGGTCGTTGCGCCAATGCCAACGGCCGTTCTTACCCCCACGCCCATCGCCAACGCCTGTGACCGATTTGCGGAACTGGCGATTGGGGAAGAAACGGCCGTTCCCCATGCCAATATCATCTCGTCAGAAATGCCTCCGCCGGGCTACGCTGTCCACACCTTGTTTGTGGATGAAACCATAGTGGGCCTGGCGGTTGAGGCGGGCTTCGACACGATTGTACAGGTGCTGCCCTGGCGTGACGTGCATCCGGCTCCGGGGCAGTTTGCGTGGGCCGCAGCCGACGCGCTGGTGCAAACGGTGCGGCAGCGTGGGCTGAACCTGGTGCTGCGGCTGGACATGCCGCCGGCGTGGGCGGTGCAAAACGATCCGGCTGGTCTGCCGTTTGACCTGCCCGCTTATGCTGACTTTGTAACGGCCGTTGCCCAACGCTACCAGGGGCAAATTCTGGGCTACATCATTTGGAACGAACCGAATTTGGCGGCTGAATGGAGCCGCTCCGGCGGAGATTTAGAAGCACATTGGACTTCGTTTGACGGCTGGGTGGCCGATCCGGCCGACTACGTGGGCGTGCTGGGCGTCGCCTTCCGCCGCATTCGCGCCGCCGATCCACAGGCGCTGGTGGTGGGTGGCGGCCTGGCGCCCACGAACGAGATTTCACCCCGCGCCGTAGACGATCGCGTTTTTTGGCAGCAGCTTTTTGCCGTGGGGATGGCCGACTGCGTGGATGTGCTGGCGGTTCATGCCTACGGGTTTGGCCTGTCGCCCGACGCCCCGGATGATGTGCACAACAACCTCAATTTGGGGCGCATCGAGCAGGTGCACGGGATTATGCAGGCAGCAGGCGTGGCCAAACCGGTCTGGATTACGGAGCTAGGCTACACGGTGGCCGCCGGCAGCCAGCCGGCTGTCTTTGAGGCGCAGCAGGCGGACTATTTACTGGCCGCCCGGGCGCGGGCGGCAGCCGAGTGGCCCTGGGTTGAGTTGTTTACGGTGTGGAATTTGGTATACGGCCGTCCTCCCAACGATGAAATGAGCGGCTACAGTCTGGTCAATCCCGATCTCACCCCGCGCCCCGCCTTCCACGCCTGGCAGAGTCTGGAGAAGTAGCTTCGCGTGCATTTGTCATTCTGAATGGAGCGCAGCGAAATGAAGAATCCCTCTAAACTTTACCTGATGAAAGTTTGTTAATGAGAAAGGAGTTCGCAGTGCTCAGGTTTTAGGGATGCTTCGCTTCGCTACTCAGAAACAAGACATTTGTTTCTGCATTCTCAGAGCGGTCGCACCGCGCCGTGGCCTCTCTCAGCATGACAAGTTGAGATTTAACTGTTAGGCAAGGTGATGGTGAATTGGAAGCCTTGTTGGGGGGCGGTATTGATTTCCATACGGCCGTCTAGCAGCTGCACCCGCTCTTGAATACCGATGAGACCGAAACGGCCGTTGCGCTCCTCAGACATATTGGCCCCCACGCCGTTGTCTTGCACGGTGAGCACGGTTCCTTCCGGCAAGTAGCGCAGCCAGATGTCCACGCGGGAGGCGCGGGCATGTTTGCGCACATTGGTGAGCCCTTCCTGCACGGCACGGTACAACGTTAGTTCAACTTTGGAATCACGATTGGTCGGCTCGCCTTCAATGGTTAGCTCTGTGATCAGCCCTGCTTCACGCAGCTCATTGGCCAGATCCGCCAGGGCCTCGGCCAGCGTTCGATTTTCCAGGGGTGATTCGCGCAGGGCGTTCACGGAATGGCGCACGGCGGCTAATCCCTCTTGGGTGAGGTTTTGTGCTTTGTCCAGGGCATCTTGTGCCTTGTCCGGCTGGGTGGTCATGACGGTTTTGGCCGCTTCGATTTGCACGTTAACCACCGTCAGGTAATGGCCCAGGTTGTCGTGGATTTCGCGGGCGACCCGATTGCGTTCGCGCATCGTGGCTAATTCTTCTACCTGGGCGGCGTATTCAGCCAGCCGGTGATTGGCCTGGCGCAAATCGGTGGCCAGCCGCTGGATCTCACTGCGGGCGTTGTTCTCACGCACGGCAATGCCGGTGAAAATGAGGGTAAATACCATTGCCGCCCCGATGGAAAGCAGGTCGACGGCCGTTTCCAGCAAAGGTTGTCCTGGAAAAAAAGCGAGCCAGATTAATCCCAGCAGGCTCAGGCTGATAACGGCCGTAAAAAGCCAACTGCGCGACAGGCTTTGGGCGGCAATCGGCAAAATCAAAATCCAGATGGCGCCACTGCCGGTATCTCTGGTGAAAAACAACAAGCCGGCCATTACCCCCAGCTGTATGCCAAAATAGATATAGGGCGCCAGGGGAAAATGGAGAAAACGCTCGTGCAGCATCATGCCGCCGGTGCCGTTAACGACGTAGATCAGCCACAAAAACAAGATCAAAAAGATTTGCCAGGTGGGCAATGCCCAGAAGCGGCTGGAAAAGAGCAGCGGCAGCAGGGCCACAAGGGCCAGGGTAACGACCACCACGTTGACACCAATGCCCGTAAATCGATCGTTGGCCTGAATTTGGTCAGCAACAATGGTTTCCGGGGCGGCGCGGGTGATCTCTGTCTGTTGGCTCATTATTACATTGTTTCTATCAGCGCTTCTAAATCTTCGCGGCTGAAGAGATATTGTTCATGGCAAAAGTGGCAATCGACGATGGTTTCGCCTTCGGTGGCGATGATTTGGCGCAGTTCTTCGGCACCGAGAGAGATGAGGGCCTGCTCGCTGCGCGAGCGGCTGCAGCCACATTGGAAGTGCAACGGCCGTTCCTCCAAAATCTTATACGGCATCTCACCAAACACCAGGGCCATAATCTCTTCCGGCGTTTTGCCGCTGCCCAGCAGATCGGCCACCGGGGGCAGCTCCTGCGTATTGTGGCGCAGTTGGTGCACGATGTCACTTTCATACGGCGGCAGCGCCTGAATCAGCAGGCCGCCCACGGTTTGCAGCGTGCCCTCATCATCAATCGTGTGGCTGATGTCGACGAGGGACGGAATTTGCTCCGACTGGTTAAGAAAAAAGGTGAGCTCGGCAGCAATGTCGCCGCTGCCCAACGGCACGCTGCTTTCCACCAGCTCCGGCAGCAGCACGTCTTTCACCACGGTCAGCAGGCCGGTGTCGCCCAGGGCGGCAGCAATGTGGTCGCGGTCCTGGAAGGGTAGATCGATCAAGGGTTGGGAGACGTAGCCGCGGATACGGCCGTTGTTATCCGACTCCACCAATATTTTTTGCAGCGGACCGGAGCCCTCAAATTTCATGGCAATGCGCTGCCGCACTTTGAGCAGGGCTCCCATCAACGCCGCGCCGGTAAGAGCGTGGGCCAGGGCGATGCCGGCGATGGGAAAGGTGCCGTGCCGGTCAGCCGCTTCCAGCGCCAGCCCGGTGTTGGCTGAAACAATGACGCGCACCCCGGCTTCCCGTGCCAGGGCGCGTACGAGATGATCTTTCACAAGCTTACCTCAAAGATTCAAAATTGCTTTGGACTATTATACGCGGTTTGAGGGTAGTGACATCCAAAAGAAACGGCCGTTCTCATGAACGGCCGTTTCAATTCTTTCTTTGTCAAAGACACACCGGCTATGTGGCCATCTACAAATAGTTCTACTTTTACGATTTCACCGATCACTTTAAGCGCATCCAACAATTCCGCAACCTTAATTTGGATGCGTGCATAACTCTAGTTTTAGGGTGTGATCCCGGTTAGATCATCCAGATGTATGCTTCCTGGAAAATCCCAGCCAGAAATGCCGAGGTTTGTTACGGGTCCTGGATAGATTGGAATATTTTGGGCCGCCAACTCGCCATCGACCTGGATCTGTGCCACTTGACCATCTAGATCAAAGCTCACCACAATGTTGTACCATTTGCCCATCTGTGTGTTGCAAAGAAAGGTGCGGGCCTGACCGGGTGTGGGGCCATAATTTAGGCGCATCGAGTTACCAAAGTAAATCTGGAACAGTTTGCCCCAATTTGCTCCGGCCGTGGGGCGCACCTCAATTTTGGCCATTGATGGAACCGTGCCACCGGTAACGCGAACCCGAAAACTTAGCTTATGAATTCCAGTGGTTTGGGTCGGGACAAACTTGTCAACGACAATTGTTTCTAAAGATGCAGGGTCAATTTCTAAAATGTTTTCTCCTGGAGAGTCAGAAACAACCACAGGACTGCTGCGGTTTGGAGCGGCCAACACCCAGCCATTCTGGCCGGCCAGGTTCCCCAGGGTAAGCGCATTAAAATTGTCGTCTTCCCATAAGATTGGCGTGCCTGTGCTGCCACCTGTTTTTAGTACGATTGGCAAAAATATATGATTACCTAGATCAATCGTGGGATTCTGCGGGGAAGCTATCCAAATTTCCCAGGTGGTTGGGTTGCAGTTGTCATGGTAATTGGCGGTGCTGCGGAAGGCAATCATTTGACCATCTCCACTCAGCGCCGGTTCAAGATTGCCGCCGCCGGATGTTGGCCGGTAGGTAATTCGTGAGTAGGTATCGGTCGGAATATCGTACAGCCACATTTCATAACCAAGTTCTGGTATGCCCTCCCCTAAAAAATCGGAATCACTGCGGAAGGCAATTTTTGTGCCGTTGGCGCTAATGCTGGTATCGGTGCTGTCACGGCTGTTTTTAGAAGCCGTCGTAATGCGGGTTAATGTGCTTGTCGTTGTGTCATACAGCCATATCTCGCTTTGATTGGCGGGGAGACCCAGGTTAAGCAGGTCGCTGTTGCTGGCAAAAGCGATCTTGCTGCCGTCGGCACTTGCGCTGGGCTGACCGCTTGTTCTTAGACTATCTGTTGCCGTTGTTATGCGGGTAACGGTCAAGGCATTTGTGCTGTAGTACCAAACTTCTTCTTGCCCCGCCGGAATGCCTTCATCCAAGAAATCAGCGTCGCTGGTAAAGGCAACAATCGTGCCATCGCCACTGATTGCCGGCTCATAGCTTTCTCTTTGCAAATCTGTTGAGGTTGTAAGCCGTGTTGCCAGCATAGTCCCACTGTCATATAGCCAAATCTCATCCGCGGTGGCGGCACCCGTACCGAGATGCACATTACTGCGAAACGCTATTCGGCTGCCGTCGCCGTTGCTACTTGGTTCCGTATTCTCGCCGGAGAAACCAGAGAGAGAAGTGGCTCGTGAGATTAATCCAGTATTCGTATCGTAAATCCAAATTTCGAATTTTCCATCCTGGGCCGTATCTGTTTCAAAATTATAGTCGCTGCTAAAGGCAATTTTGTTACCATCGCCGCTGATGCTAGCATCAAAAGCAGCGCCAGGGTTTTGGGAGTAGGTGACGCGCGTTAATGTGTTGCTGGATGCGTCGTACAGCCAGATTTCGCTTCTGCCGTCATGCCCTTCATCAAGAAGGTCTGCCAGGCTTTCGAAGGCCACTTTTGTGCCATCAAAGTTGATGCTGGGGGCGGTGCTGGCAGCCGATATCGACTCACCGTACGTAATGCGGAGGAGATTATCATTTAATTCGCCAGGGAGTAGCTGCGATTCCGCGCTCGTTTCGGCAATTGTGTGGCTCACAGAGATCAAAAATGTAAGCGCCAGCACGGGGCAAACGAGAATAGTCCATAAACGGCCGGTTGCCAATGATCTCATTCCAAACCTCCCGACGGCGGACTAGTTGATGCTTTGTTTTACGGTGCAGTAAAAAGAAAAAATGTGCGTAGCTTGTTGAATTTGAATCGCCCCATGATTTTGGAGGAGAGTGAGCAAGGGCATGGTGATTCTTGCGTCTACAGTAGCATATTTGCCACTATCGTAGCAAGCGCTAAATCAATGCAACGGTTCAGAATTAGGCATTGTTCAGGGTAGCTTGATGGTTTTACAGTTTCCGTGATTACATTAGCAGGCATGACGTAACCGTTCAGATGGCGCTTTTACGAGAGAGACCTTAAGAGTTTGGCGTCCAATTCGCCGCAACTTCCAGAGGTAGAAACGCTTAGGGTCTGAACGCTTACGGCATAACAGAGATTGGGCCAATTTTTTCTGTACGATCTTTTTACCAGAGAAAATTGGCCCAATCTGCATTGACCAAGAATCTGCAAACTATATATTTTTCTATTTTGCTTTGGCCCACGAATCGCGCAGGGCGACGGTGAGGTTGAAAACGGGATGGTCGTCGCTGCTGTCCGGGTCTTTGGCGTAGTAGCCCTGGCGCATGAACTGGTAACTTTCGCCAATTTGGGCAAACTTCAGGCCCGGTTCCAGCTTGGCGTTGTCCAGAATTTCTAGATTGTGCGGGTTGAGGTTGTCGGTGAAATCCTGGCCTTCTTCGTCCACCTCTTCCGGGTCTTCACGGTTGAACAGCACGTCGTACTGGCGCAGCTCGGCGTTGAGCGCGTGCCGGGCGCTGACCCAGTGAATGGTGCCGCGCACTTTACGGCCGTCTGGCGCATTCCCCCCGCTTGTTTCCGGATCATACGTACAGTGCAGTTCCACCACGTCGCCGTCGTCATCGTTGATTGCTTCGGTGAGGGTGAGCAAATAGGCACCCAGGAAGCGCACCTCACGCCCTTCGCTGAGGCGGTAGAACTTTTTAGGCGCGTTTTCCATGTAATCGTCCTGCTCGATGAACAGTTCGCGGCTAAAGGGCACCTGCCGGGTGGTGGTGTTCTCTTTGTCCTGTGGGTAGGTGGGCACGTCGAACCATTCCACCTTGTCTTCCGGGTAGTTGGTGACGATGACGCGCAACGGCCGTAACACCCCCATCGCCCGTGGTGCATGAGAATTGAGCTCGTCGCGAACGGCCGCTTCCAGCATCGCCATGTCCACCGTGCGGTTGTAGCGGGCCATGCCCACCATATCCTGGAAGTTGCGTATGGCTGCCGGCGGATAGCCGCGCCGCCGCATACCGGCCAGCGTAGGCATCCGCGGGTCGTCCCAGCCGGTGACGTGCCCTTCCTCCACCAGCCGGATCAGCTTGCGCTTGCTGGTGATGGTGTGGCTCACATTGAGACGGCCGAATTCAATCTGCTGCGGATGGTGGTCGATGTCGATCTGGTCCAGGAACCAGTCGTACAATGGCCGGTGGTTGACGTATTCCAGCGAGCAAAATGAATGGGTAATGCCCTCGATGGCGTCGGATTGACCGTGGGCCCAATCATACATTGGATAGATGCACCATTTGTCGCCTGTGCGCCAGTGGGGCGTCTTGAGAATGCGGTACATCACCGGGTCGCGCATGTTGATGATGGGCGAGCTCATGTCGATTTTGGCCCGCAGCGTGCGGGAGCCTTCGTCAAACTCCCCGTTCTTCATCCGCTCAAACAGGTCCAGGTTTTCTGCCACGCTGCGGTTACGGTACGGGCTGTTTTTGCCCGGCTCGGTGAGCGTGCCGCGATAGTCGCGCATCTCTTCCTGGCTCAAATCATCTACGTACGCTTTGCCTTCTTTGATCAGATCAACGGCCCACTCGTAAAGCTGGTCGAAGTAGTCGGAGGCGTAGAAAAGCCGGTCTTCCCAATCATAGCCCAGCCAGCGGATGTCGTTCATGATGCCTTCAACGTATTCGGTCTCTTCTTTGGTGGGATTGGTGTCGTCGAAGCGCAAGTTGCACTTGCCACCAAACTCAGCGGCGATGCTGAAGTCGGTGTGGATGGCGTTGGCGTGGCCGATGTGTAGATAGCCGTTGGGTTCAGGGGGGAAACGGGTGTGGACTCTGCCGCCGAAACGGCCGTTGGCCACATCCTCAGCAATCATCGTGCGTAAAAAATCGCTGGGCGTGTCCTGCTCATCGGTTTCTGGCATCGGATCAACAATCTTGGTCATCATATGTTCCTTTCGGTAACTGTCAAGGTGCCTGACACTGGTCAGGCGGTCTTTGCCGACCAGTGCCAGGCACCCCTGTATCCTTGAATTTCATGCTACGATCATAAGCTATTCAGGCCAGGATGCAAATAAACTTGGATAGCGTAACGCCTGCATCAACGCACTCATGGCAGCATCTCCTCCTGCTTATCGGATTGGCACCAGGCAACATAATCAGCGAGCTGCGCGCGCACCTGTTCGGCATCAATGCCCAGCTCGGCCAGTGAGCGGTTGACGGTGTAGTTTTTCCGATCGCGTGGAGGATGGGTGCGCGGGATGTGTGGTGGCAGCTGCGCCTGGTTTAAACATTGGTGATAGACGTGTTGCATCGTGCCTTCGAGGTCAGCCACAAAGTCCGCAAAGCGCACCACGCAGCGTTGCGCGTCATCTGTCCGCGAATACCACGCCTGTTCAATCCGGCAGTAATCGCTTTCTGTCTGCTGCAATGTGGCCGACAGCCAGGCCCAGGGTGGCGGTCCCAGGCCGGGGTCGCTGGGATTTACCCGCAGATAGTTAATGCCGCTTTGTAACCGGCTGGCCGGGTCGCGCACCAGCGTTAGAAACACAGCATCGGGATAGTGGCGCTCCAGGGCGTCTGCCGCGCAAAGAAAGTGGCCTTTGATGAAGAGACGGCGTGGCTTGCCTGTTGTTGCATCCCCGACAAACAGCCGCTGCTTGCGCCCGAGGCGGTCGACCAGTTGCACCACTGCATCTTCCATCCAGGGCCGTTCTTCCGGCACAAAGGCGGCAAAGTTGAACTCGCGCGCCGAAACGTCGGGCCCCAGGTACAGGGCCATCGGATTCAAGTGTGCCGCGTACAACGCCCCGTCAAACGTATCTGCTTTAAACGGTTCCAGGTCGTGTCTTTCCAGCAGCTCAGGGGGCACCATCGCTTTAATGCGGGCGCGCACTGTTTCCGCCGTTACCATTCGGCCAATGGTGCGGGGCGCCAGTCGCCACAGCCACAGGTAGGGAAACATGCATTGCAGCAGGTTGGGGGCCGTCAAAGCCGGGTCGGCTTCCAGGTAGCGGGTCATTTGCGTACTGCCGCTGCGACCGCCGCTAATCACAAACAGGGGAGCGACAACGGCCGTTTCGTTCAGCGCGTTTCCGTACAGCAGTTCATCGAGCAGCCAGGCCAGGCCGGCCAGCGGCGTCAGCAGCAGCTTTTGCAGGATGCTGAGCGTGAGCCAAACGCGTGCCCGCCGCGAAAGGCCCGGCGGCGGAGGCTGCACAGACCACATAAGCCGCAAGTACCGTTTGACCTGCACCCAATGCACCCCATTGGGCGGCCGGTGCCAGATTTGCCGGCCAACGGCGTAAAGCGGCCAAAATAATAGGCCCAGGACGGCCAGCACCATCGTCTGGACCATCTTAATTAACAAAGAATGGATAGGTGGTTTTGCCTGCGTGTCACCTAAGTGTGAAGTTGAAGCGTTCATAAAAAGTTTCGTATTCCCTTTATTGAGATAACTTACAGTTGTAAGATTTGATTCTAACAGGTGTAAGATTAATGTCAACTGTTTGGCTATTAATTGGTATACTTATGGCGAGGAAAGCTTTATGAGTGACTATTTGGCCGAAACCCCAAACGACCCGCGTATTCGCCGTACCCGCACGCTGCTGCAAAGTGCGTTGCGCACGCTGCTGGAGAATAAATCTTTTGCGGATATCTCAATTTCCGATATCTGCCGGGAGGCAGACATTGCGCGGGTTACTTTCTACCAACATTACGACAGTAAAGAGGCGCTGCTGCTGGCTGAAGTGGCCGATTTCTTTGCCGGCATGTACCAATCGATTGATAAGGATGCGCTTGATCATTATTTTGAAACGGGTGAAATGAGCGACCTCCTTTCAGCACAGCAAATCGATCTGGCTGATCCGAATCGCGTGCGATTGGTTCAGGTTGCGCTGCAAAATGCCGGCTCGGCAGTCCGAGAACTGACCATCGCCTCATTTTTAGATTCGTATTCACACCATGAAACGGAGCTTGATGAGGCAGAGGTATTGGTCCTGGCCACGTTTTATGTGGGTGGCATGCTCAATTTGTTGGAGCAATTTCTGAACGGCCGTCTCCCAATTTCCCCCACGGCGATTCAGGCAATACCGCTCACGCTCCTCCGTATGCTGCGGCAAGGCACTGTCGAAACCGGTGCATTGCGGGACCTATTTTGAATCTGGCCGGGCAAAAATAAAATATTGTAGTGTAATCCGCGCACCCTTTTGGAATTGACCGGGAAACGGCCGTTTCAAAAGGGTGCTTTTTTTGCTTTGATACAGTTCAAAGAATACTTGGGCATTGACAATACTGTATACCATACAGTATAATGCGCCACATGGCAACAAATAACGAAAAAGAAGCGCTTTACGAAAAACTTTTGCTCGAGCTGCGCCGGGGCGTGCTGATGCTGGCAGTGTTGAGCCAGCTTCAAGACGAACAGTACGGCTACTCGCTGAAACAGACGCTCGATGAGCAGGGGATGGAAATCAACGAAGGCACCCTATATCCCTTGCTGCGCCGCCTGGAATCCCAGGGGTTGCTAGAAAGCGATTGGCAGGTGGTGGACGATGCCCGTCCCCGCCGCTACTACAAAATGAGCCAGGAAGGTGAGATGGTTTTTGCCAATCTCACCCAGGAGTGGCAAGCCCTGGTTGTCGTGATGAACGAACTACTAGGCTTGAAAACGAAATGATCAGGTGCACACACTTTGTTGCAGATTTAAAATTTAATTGGGCAACCAAAACTTTACTTGTCACTCCTGCGAAGGCGGGAGTCCAGGCCTATGGATTCCCGCCTTCGCGGGAATGACACAAACTCCAATTATATTTTGAAAGAACAAGGGAGTGCGTTGCACATTGCGGAGGACTAAAATGGATGCAAATGAAATGATTGATCGATACGTGAATGAAGTTGGCGAACATCTGCCCCGTAGCAATCGGGCAGATATTGAAATGGAGTTACGCTCTCTGCTGCTGGACACGCTAGAAGAACAGAGCAACGGCGAACCGACGCCAAAAATGACGGCCGCGCTGCTGCGCGAGTTTGGCCATCCCGAAGAGATTGCCGCCCAATACCGCCCAGAAGAATCGTTGATTGGGCCCAAGCTGTTCCCCACCTACAAAGTTGTGATCACCATCACGGTGAGCATTATCGGGGTGCTGCATTTGCTGTGGTTGGGATTGGTT
>CALBTC010000347.1 GCA_937967805.1 uncultured Anaerolineaceae bacterium | reverse complement strand
CCGTAACTATAACGGTCCTAAGGTAGCGAAATTCCTTGTCGGGTAAGTTCCGACCCGCACGAATGGCGTAATGAGAGAAGCACTGTCTCAACGAAGGACTCGGCGAACATTGAAGTACGTGTAAAGATGCGCGTTACCCGCAGCTGGACAAAAAGACCCCGTGAAGCTTTACTACAGCTTGGCATTGAGTTAGGGCTTAGTTTGTGTAGGATAGGTGGGAGGCTATGAAGCTGGGACGCTAGTCTCGGTGGAGCCGCCGTTGAAATACCACCCTGGCTAAGTTTTGGCTCTAACCTGTAACCGTTACCCGGTATGGGGACAGTGCCTGGTGGGTAGTTTGACTGGGGCGGTCGCCTCCGAAAGTGTAACAGAGGCGCCCAAAGGTTCCCTCAGGCTGAATGGAAACCAGCCGAAGAGTGTAAAGGCATAAGGGAGCTTGACTGCAAGACCAACAAGTCGAGCAGAGACGAAAGTCGGGCTTAGTGATCCCACGGTACCGTGTGGAAGGGCCGTGGCTTACCGGATAAAAGCTACCCCGGGGATAACAGGCTAGTCTGGTCCAAGAGTTCACATCGACGACCAGGCTCGGCACCTCGATGTCGGCTCATCGCATCCTGGGGCTGGAGAAGGTCCCAAGGGTTGGGCTGTTCGCCCATTAAAGCGGTACGTGAGCTGGGTTCAGACCGTCGTGAGACAGGTCGGTCTCTATCCGCTGTGGGCGTAAGGGATTTGAGAGGAGCTGCCCCTAGTACGAGAGGACCGGGGTGGACAGACCTCTAGTGTGCCAGTTGTCGTGCCAACGGCATTGCTGGGTAGCTACGTCTGGCAGGGATAACCGCTGAAAGCATCTAAGCGGGAAGCTCGCCTCAAGATTAGATCCCTCATCCGTTTTGGAGTAAGACCGCTAGGAGACTACTAGCTTGATAGGCGGCATGTGTAAGTGCAGTAATGTATTTAGCTAAGCCGTACTAATGGTCGAGGGCTTACGTTCCACTTGATACGGAGAATTCGGTTTTCTGACGAATACATGATTTGTAGTTTTGGATTACTATTTAGTATTAATTGATCTTTTTGTTTATAAGAAGGTCTCTTGGTGATTTGAGCGGCGAAGGTACACCCGGTCCCATCCCGAACCCGGAAGTTAAGCTCGCTAGCGCTGATGGTACTTGGGGGGTGACCCCCTGGGAGAGTAGGTCATTGCCAAGAGACCTTTTTATTTTCCTCGCTAAACTTTTCTCTTTCCCATACAAACAGGTTTAAATTATAATGCAAGAGTATCTCTCCCTGCTCAGGCGTAATGAGAATTATCGCTATTTGTGGTTAGGTAATGTCGTCTCACAATTGGGTGATTGGTTTAATCTGATTGCGGCAGCGGAGTTGATAACTGAATTGAGCAATTCTGGGGTAGCGATTAGCTACCTTTTTTTGGCCCGGTTTTTGCCCCTGTTTTTGTTTAGCCCGTTGGCTGGTGTTTTGGCAGATCGTTATAACCGGCGGAATTTGATGGTTATTTCTGATGTGCTACGGGCGGTTGTGGTTTTAGGTTTCTTAGTGGTGGGGGTCACGGGGCAGGTTTGGGTTTTCTACCTGCTGACGGTGGCTCAGTTTGCCTTGAGCGCATTGTTTACGCCGGCTCGTTCGGCCGTGGTGGCGATGGTGGTTGATCGCCGGGAGCTGGTGACGGCGAATGCTTTAGACAGCTTCACCTGGAGCACGATGCTGGCTTTGGGGGCGTTTCTCGGTGGGGTGGTAGCGGCCGTTTTTGGAGCAGAAACTGCATTTATCTTAGATGCGCTCACCTTTGTGCTCTCGGCGTGGTTTATTGGTCGAATTCCGTTGCAAGTTGTCCAAGCGCTGCCAGGCGAGGAAAGTCAGGGGGGCTGGCTTGATTTTTTGGACGGCTTTCGTTATTTGTGGGCACGGCCGTATCTCCTCATCCTCAGCCTGATTAAAGCAACTGGGTCACTGGTGTGGGGGGCGATCAACGTTCTGGAAATCAGCTTTGCCGATAACGTGTTTCCCTTTACGATGTTTCCTCTGGCAGCAGCGCTACAAATTGAAGATGGGGGAACGGCCTCACTGGGCATCATTTATGTGATGAGTGGTTTGGGCACAGGTTTAGGGCCTCTGTTTATGCGGCGGGCGTTAGGCAGCCGACCACCGAGACTGATTTTAGGCGCGACAATTGGCATGGTACTGGTGGCGGCCGGAATCTGGGGGTTGGCAACTGCACCAACGTTTAGCCTATTCTTGTTAGCAACGTTGGTGCGAACCGTAGGCAGCGGCACGATGTGGGTGTTTTCGGCCGTTTTGCTGCAAATTGTGGTGCCGGATCGTTACCGGGGGCGGGTGTTTGCCTTTGAGTTTGCCATGTTGACGTTGACGCAGTCCATTTCGACGTTGCTGGCCGGTGTATTGCAGGATTCGCCGCTGTGGGGTTTGAACCAGACTGCGCTGCTGTTTGCCGGAATGGGGATGTTGTTCTCATTTGGCTGGATTAGTTTTTATGGTTGGTCGCGGCGGAATTCAACGCACGCGCGAGTCCAGGCGTTTTGGTATGCGGGGGATTAGAGAGTTTTTTCAAAGTGTGTATCGCCAGCGTGGTGGCCAATAATGCGGAAGCCATTGGCCTGGTAAAAGGCCACTACGTCTGTCCAGGTTTCGGTGGTTTCCAAGACGATCTTATGGAATTGGCGCTGCTTTGCTGCTAACTGGAGGTGGTGCAAAATAAGTCGGCCTATTCCCTGTTGCCGATTTCTTTTTTTGACAGACATGCGAACGATACGGCCGCACCCCACCATCCCTTCCTCTGCAATCAACGCGCCACAACCAATAATTTCCTCACCCAATACGGCCAATAAAAAGGTTTCTCCCCGGTAGCTTTTGGCAATATCATTAAGATCAGGATTAAGTGCAGGGTCAAGCGTGCCCCAATGATCGGCCAGGCCAGCCAGAATGAGTTGTTTTGTTGCCGATTGATCTGAGGGTTGAAACGGCCGTATCTGGACAGCGTTCTTCATTTTCTTGACTCCGTTCTTTTGTTTCATGGCAATATTTAGCAGGGAATGACACGTGAAGCAAACTGGCTATTTCCCTCTTTCTAACAAAAGTCATATGCATAAAAACGTTTGATCAGCTATAGTTGTTCAGCATTATCATCCATGCCTCAGATATTCGCATAGCCATTAATAATCATGATCAAAAGACCACCCATTGAACAGCAGGTGACATTTTTGCACGCAAAGGATTTGGTAGAAACGGCCGTTTTCTACGAGCAAATCCTCGGCCTGAAGCTGGTGCTGGACCAGGGCAGCTGCCGCATTTATGCTAGCGGCGGCGATGCCTACCTGGGCTTTTGCCAGACGCTGGGCCGGCACATGGATGCACCGCCGGCCACCAACCACATCATGCTCACCCTGGTAACACCCGATGTAGACGGCTGGCACGATTATCTGGTAGGGCAGGAGGTGAGCATCGAAAAGCCGCCCACGCTGAACGAAAAATTCAACATCTATCATTGTTTTGTGCGCGATCCCAATAGCTATCTCATTGAAGTCCAAACCTTTTTGGACCCCGCCTGGCCTAAACCCTGAGGGTTTTGTGCAACTAAGTGATGACCAACGAGACAACTGTACCCAACGAAAAATTTGATTGGGCCATCTACGTAGACGCGACGCTGGCCGGTTTGGCCATCCTGATCCCTATTCCACTGGTGGATTTGCTGTTTGAATGGCTTTTTAAGCGGCGCATGCCCCAAGCGATTGCCCGTCGCAACGGCCGTATCCTCTCCACAGAAACCATACGCCAACTCAACCGCAGCAGCTTTAACTGCCTGGGCTGCCTGCTGTGGCCGCTGGAGCTGGTCTGGCTGCTGCTCAAGCGCACCTACCGCACCATCCTATACTTTCTTACCATCAAAGAAGCCACCGACAAACTGAGCTACTATTGGCATCGCGCTTTTCTGCTTGATTTCATGATGAAGCGGGGCGATTTGAGCGGCCCGGAGGAATCGGCGCTGGCGGCCCAGGCGCTGCACCAGGTGTTGGACAACCTGACGACCAGCCCGCTGACCCAGCTGGCGCAGCAGGTGGTGGCCAACGTGCGCCACATTTTGCGATCCAGCTGGCGCTGGCTGCGGCGCAAGCAAGAAGATGAGATGATGGCCGAAACGCGTACGCAGATGGCCAACGCCTGGCGTGATTTGTCTGGCTACTTTGTCCTGGTTGCCAGCCGTTATGAACAGCAATTGGAGCAGCTGCACGTTGCCCGGCTGCAAGAAAATCTGGTTGTGAACGATGAGCCGGTAGATACGGCCGTCTCCCCCCCAACACCTAAAACAGACGAACCACCGGATGTTTAGCATCCAAAATCCAAGACTCGATAAGGAGAGGCCTGCTGCTTGAGCTGGCCCATGCCCCCATGAACTTGAAGAACATTGATAAACGACTGCTCACCATCTTACTCATTGTATTTGTGCAGATGTTGGGCGCGGCGATGGCCTTGCCTGTTTTGCTGTTGTATGCTCAGCGCCAGTTTCAGCTCAGGCCCGAGCTAAATGCTTTGCTGATTTCCTCATTTTTTGCCGCCCAATTTTTAGCCGGACCTACCATTGTGCGATTATCGGATAAATACGGCCGTATCCCCGTTCTCATTGTTAGCCAGATTGGTACCGTTATCAGCTTCATCATGATCGGGGCTGCGCCCAATGTGGCCATCCTGTTTGTGGCCCGCATTTTGGATGGTATCACCGGGGGCAATATTATCGTCGCTCAGGCATACATCACCGACATCACGCCGCCGGAAAAACGCACGGAATCGTTGGGCTACATTTTTGCGGCTTTTGGCCTGGGCTTTATTTTTGGGCCGGCGCTGGGCGGCGTCCTGTCTGCTGCTTTTGGTCCCAGAATCCCGTTTTTTATGGCGGCTTTGGCTGCAGCCGTGACCGTCGTTCTCACCTGGCGCACACTCACTGAGTCGTTGACGACCGAGCAGCGCATGAAAAACCGGATGGCACGCAGCAATGGCTTGCGTCCAGCCCAGATTTTGCGCAACGCGCCGCTGTTAGCCGTCTTGCTCATTGCCTTTATTGGCCAATTTGCCCTGGGCTTGTTGCAAGCCACGTTTGCCCTGTACGGTGATGCAGTGTTATTTGCCGATTACAGCGACAGCATTGTCGATTTAGGCATTGGTGTGCTTTTGGCAACGGTTGGGCTCTCTCAATTTTTAACGCAGACGGTTCTGATTCGCCGGGTGCTGCCCCGTTTTGGTGAAGTCAATCTAGTTATTATCGGCGGCCTGGTGCGGTCCCTGGGCATGTTTTTCTTTGCTGCCGCCACGACGCCGTGGCTGGGCCTGCCGGGGTCAATCTTTTTTGCGTTGGGGATGGGATTGATGATGCCGCCGCTGCAATCGCTTTCCACGCGCACCGTGGCCGATGAGGTGCGGGGCGGGGTGTTGGGCCTGTATCAATCCACCGTCAGCCTGGCGACGATTTTTAGTACGGCGCTGGGCGGCATTATTTTTGCCCAAAATCCGCGCCATCCCTATTGGGTTGGCATGGGACTGTCGCTGTTGGCGCTGATTCCCGCTTACTTTTTCTTGCGACGGCCGTTACGCAAGTCCAGGTCAGAAACGGCCGTTTACAAATAAGCCCACAAGCAGCCAAATAGCAAAAAACCGCGTTTTTTGTGATAATGGATGAACATGACAAAACAAAGTGAGTCTCAACACCATTCAAAATTAGCCGTTTTTGGCGCAACGGGCGGCACCGGCAAGGAAATCGTTTCACAGGCTCTGGCTGCCGGGTATGAAGTCACCGTTTTGGTGCGCGACTCATCCCGATTGTCCGTCAAGCACGATAAGCTGTATCTGGTCATTGGCGATGTGCTTAACCCGGAAAAGGTGGAAGAAACGCTGGCCGGTTCTGATGCTGTATGCTGCTCCCTGGGTCATACGGCTAACAATCCGGACAACGTCGTTTCAGAAGGGACAAGAAACATCGTTGAATGTATGCAAAAGCAAGACATCCAGCGCCTCGTAGTCGTGTCGGCGCTGGGCGTGGGGGACAGCCAGGATCAGGTATCGTTGACCTTTAAGATGATGATGAAAACGGTGCTGCGCAAGGCGTACGAGGACAAGGAGCGCCAGGAACAGATCGTGCGTGAAAGCGGACTGGACTGGGTGATTGTGCGGCCAGGCGGCCTTACGAATGGACCGGCCACCGGTGATTATCAGTATGGCCTGGACCCGTCGATTGGCGGTGGGCAAGTTTCTCGCGCCGATGTGGCCGCTTTTGTTTTGCAGCAGCTCACAGATGACACCTTTTTGCATCAAACTCCGGCAATTGCTTAAAAAATCCCCTTTAAATTAATGTGAAGCAACCGTGAATAATTGGTCTTGCGATTGCCTTTTAGCCGGTTTGTGGGTCTCTTATGTTAGGTTGTAAATTAGTTCACATCGATCCCGTACGGCCGTATTCACTCCCCAGTATAAAAAATTGCTACTTTGCTACGATGCCTGGCCATCGCAGATGCCTGGCCACGATATTGTGTACACAGCCAAAACATGGTGGCTTAATTGGTAAATGGTTTATTCTCGCATGACAACTTTTTTAGCGCTGTTGTTGGCGCATCTGTTGGCGGATTTCCCGCTGCAAACAAATCGTATCTTTCGCCTAAAGTTAAAGGGCAACGCCGGCTTGGTACTGCATGTGGTGATCCATATCATCATGGCGGCTATGCTGCTGCAGCAGCCTGGCCAATATCTGGATTTACTACTCGTTTTGGGCCTGGCCCATTTTATGACTGATTGGATTAAGGTGCGCTTTCCGGGCAACCCGCAGTGGCCGGGCTTTGTTTTGGACCAACTAGCGCATTTGTTGGCCATTGCCCTGCTTGCCTGGTGGTGGCCGGAGGTAACGGCCGTCCTTCCTCTGTGGATCATGCTGCCCCTGATACTGCTCGTCCTGCTGCCTGCCGTGTTGATGCTCCTCTGGGTGTGGGCCAATGATGTCCAACAACAAACCGGCTTTCAAGAGTCTGCCTCCATTCATTGGGCCAGCAGCCGCCTGCTCACCATTTCACAGCGAACCGGTTGGGTGGCGGTGTTTTTAGTAATCATCTGCCGTCTTATCATTTTGTAGCGATATAAGTGCAAACATATATAAATCGTTGATTGTAGCCGCAGTTTCTTATTGCGCTCCAGAGGCGCGGAAAGTATCCGCGGCTACGCACCCGACAAAACTTGCTTGATAGTACTTACTGACTATATTTTCCTACTGCTCATATTGTCTCCTACGTGGTTTAATACTCTCCAGAATAAGCGAGCCAATTTTTCAACCCCATTGATAGAAGAAGTATGAGGAGTAAATCGTGAAGAATTTGATCTTGTTGGTAGATGATGAACCCAATGTGCGTGAACTACTGCGGCAAATGCTTGAGCTGGGGGGCTTCGACGTAGTAGAGGCAGAGGATGGCCTGGAAGCATTAGAAAAATTGGAAATGGTTGTGCCCGACATCATGATCCTGGATGTGATGATGCCCAATTTAGATGGGGTGAGCTTGTGCAAGAAATTGCGTGCCGGCACCGCTTTTGCCGGGCTGCCCATTATCATGGTTAGTGGCAAAACGCAGCATAAAGCGGTACAAGAGGGCTTAGCTGCCGGTGCCAACCAATATTTGTGCAAACCGATTACGGTGCAGGAACTACTGCAAAGTGTTCGGTCGCTGCTGCCGGCACCGTCACCACTTAGTTAAAGCAGTGCTATTTGCCTGTTTCTTTGAATCCTCAGAATTTACACATTCAAGAAAAAGACCTGACAATTGTTTGTTGCTTGTCAGGTCCATAACGCCTAAATCTAAGACGATTTTTGTCGCAGTCCTACGGTGTATTTGTGTACACCGGTTGGTACATCTGGGCTTCGATAAAGTCTGCCAGATTGTCTGGTCGTTTCGCACGGGCCAGGTTTCTGGCGTAGGCAACTTCGGCAACGGCCGTTCCAATCGCCGCCGACACCTCACGAATGCGCTGCAACGAGGGGTAAACGCGTCCTTGAGCCAGATCGTCTTCTGTGACCAGGCTGGCCAGCGTGCGTGCCGCTGCCATAAACATCTCATCCGTTACGTGCCGCGCTTTCACGGCAACTGCACCTAATCCTACACCAGGGAAAATATAGGAGTTATTCCCCTGGCCGGGAACGTATGTTTTACCGTTGTGTGTAACCGGATCAAAGGGGCTGCCGCTGGCAAAAATGGCCCGCCCGCCAGACCAGCGGTACGCTTCTTCAGCGGTGCATTCGGAGTTTGCCGTGGGGTTAGACAGGGCAAACACGATGGGCTGCTCGTTAAGGGCAGCCATTGCCTCAACAACAGGCTGGGTAAACATGCCACCCCGGCCCGATACACCAATGATAGCGGTAGGCTCCAGTGCCTGCACAGCCGAGAGAAGGTTTTTCTGGGGCGCAAAATCGTGGGCGTACGGCCGTTTATGTTCGGCTAAATCCGTCCGGCTGCTTTCAACCAGACCACGCGAATCGACAAACCAGCAGCGCAGGCGGGCTTCTTCGGCCGTCAACCCTTCATCCATCATCGCCGACACGATCAGGTCGGCAATGCCGATACCTGCTTCGCCCGCGCCCAGGAAGAGCAGCTGCTGCTCCGATAGCTTGCCGCCGGTCAGCCGCAACGCAGAGTAAATGCCGGCCAGGGTGACGCTGGCGGTGCCTTGAATGTCGTCATTGAAAGTGCAATACTGGTCGCGGTATTTATGCAGCAGGCGGAAGGCATTCAGGTTGGCAAAATCTTCAAACTGCACCATGACGTTGGGGTATCGTTGGAAAACGGCCGTCATAAACTCATCAATCAGTGCATCAAACGCCTCACCGCGCAGCCGCCGCTGTTGTAGACCAATGTACAGCGGGTCAGCCAGAAACTGACCATTTTCTGTGCCCACATCCAGGGTGATGGGCAGCGTTTTGGCCGGATTAATGCCGGCGCAGGCGGTGTACAAAGAGAGTTTGCCCACGGGAATGCCCATGCCGTTAGCCCCCAAATCACCCAGCCCCAAGATGCGTTCACCGTCGGTCACCACGATCACTTCCACGTCATCGTGGGGCCAGTTGGCCAGCACCTCAGCAACGCGTCCTTTGTCGTTGGCTGAAATGTAGAGGCCACGTGGCCGGCGGAAAATGTGGGCATATTCCTGGCACGCCTTACCGACGGTGGGCGTGTAAATGATGGGCATCATCTCTTCCAGATTGTCCATCACCAGGCGGTAAAACAAGGTCTCGTTGCGATCTTCCAGGCCAATGAGGTAAATATATTTTTCCAGATCGGTTGGCTTCTTGCGGTAGTTTTCCAGCGAGCGCCGCGCCTGTTCTTCCGGTGAAAAGACACGAGGCGGCAAAAGTCCGTGCAGCTTATAGGCATCTCGTTCAGCCTCGGTGAAGGCGGTGCCGTGGTTGGTCAGTGGGTTATGCAGCCGGTCTGCGCCGGTTAAGTGGGAGTTATTGTCAGACATAGAAGTCTCCTTAAGGGGTACAAATTTTTATTGCAGAGGCCGCTGTTGGTGAACGGCCGTAACAAAACCACCGCTGATCGTACCGGATGACGGGATCAAGTTACAGTCGCAATTGGCACGTAGAGTAGGTGATGTTTGTCAGCTAAATGTTGGCCGAAAGCTAGGTGTCATCCCGGCGCACAACCCCTTCACGCCAGGCCAATACGGCCGCTTGCGTGCGGTCTGCCAGGTGCAGCTTGCTGAGGATGTTGCTGACGTGGCTCTTCACCGTTTTTTCGCTGATGACCAGCTGCCCGGCGATGCTGCTGTTGTTGGCCCCGTCGGCGATCAGGCGCAGCACTTCCAGCTCGCGTTCGCTTAATTCCGTGAACACGTTAACCGCCTCCTGCCGCGAGCCGTGCAGCTCTTGCACCACACGCGCCGCCACGCGTGGATGCAGCACTGCTTCTCCTTGTGCTGCCTGGCGCACCGCATCGGCCAATGCCGCCGGTTCGATATCCTTGAGCAGGTAAGAAAGCGCTCCGGCGCGAATGGCGGGGAAAATGTGCTCATCTTGATGGTACGAGGTGAGCATAATGATTTGGGTACGTGGACTTTGGGTTTTTACCTGACGCGTGGCCTCCACGCCGTCCATGCCGGGCATGACCAGGTCCATCAGCACCACATCGGGAGCGTGTTCAGCGGCGAGGGTAACGGCCGTTTCTCCCGAACCTGCCTCGCCTACCACCTCAATATCGGACTGGGCCTGCAAAAAGGCGCGCACGCCCTGCCGCACCACTTTGTGATCATCTACCAGTAAAACTGTAATTTTATCGCTCATCCCGACTTCCCTGTTACTTTTCTTGAACCGCAAAGCACGCAAAGATCGCAAAGAAAAGAGAATAATCTTTGCGTGCTTTGCGCCCTTTGCGGTTAAATCTTCTCTAGAGGCAAGGTGGCCATGAGCTGGGTGCCTTGCCCTGGCGTGCTGTGGATGGTGAGACGGCCGTTCAACTGCCCTATCCGTTCCTCCATACTGTGCAATCCCATACCGTAAGCTGTTGCCGTTGTGTCGAAACCGCGGCCGTCGTCGGCAATGGTCATGGTGAACATGCTGTCTTGCCAGGCCAGGTGAACGGTGACAGTTTGCGCGCCGCTGTGGCGGGCCACGTTGGCCAGCGCCTCCTGTGCCACGCGGAACAGTGGTTGCTCTACCGGCAGCGGCAGCGGCCGTTCGCCAGAAACGTTGACCTGGGCCGCAATGTCCGTGCGCCGGGACCAATCTTCGGCGTAGCCGCGCAGCGCATCGACCAGCCCGTTGCCCTCCAGCGCAGCGGGCCGCAGCTCCTGGATAAGGCCGGTGAGCTCCTGCTGCGCCTGGCGGGCCAACTGTTCTGCTTCGTGCAGGTGGGTTTTGGCTGTTTCCGGATCGTTATCTAGCGTGGCTTTAGCTGCGCCTAGCTGCATGGCGGTGGCAAATACCTGCTGCTTCACGGAGTCGTGCAGGTCGCGGGCCAGCCGGTTGCGTTCTTCCAGCGTGGCCAATTCGGCGCGGGTGTGAACCAGATTTTGCAGCTGCTCGGCCATCTGGTTGAGTCGCCGGGCCAGCCGGCCAATCTCATCGCCGGAATAATCTTGTGCGTAAGCAGAAAAATCGCCCTGGCTCCATGATTCGGCCGTTTGGGTCAGGCGGCGCAGGCGGCGGCTAAAGCCACGCGAAGCGATGAAGCCAAAAATGGTGCCGGTGAAGCCGGCGACGGCAAATATAAACAGCAGCAGCGGCAAAATGCCTAAAATTGTATTGAGGGAAAACAGCTCTGTCTGGACATTGGGCAGATCCATCACCAATAAAAATGCTCCCAGCAACTCCTGCTCTATGCCAAAGACAGGTACGGCGACAAAAATATCGTTGGTTTCGGGATGAACGGCCGTTACCAGTTCCGGGTCTGTTTCCCCCTGCAGCGCCTGCTCAAAAGCAGGCAGCGCATCGGCAAAAAGGAATGTCTCAATTGGTTGATTCAACTCATTGCCTGGCTCAAACGCCAGCAGGTCGCCTGCCGGATCTACCACAGCGGCAAAAGAGACATCGCTGAACCGGATAGCACTGTTACTCGTAGCTGATTCCGATTCTACCCGGAACTCATCACCCTGCTGGGAACGGTCCAGCCAGGCCCGCAGCCCGGCCAAATCGGGTGGGGTCTGCTCTAGAAAAGGGGCGATTTGAGCCTCGACCGGTCGCAGCACCGGCTGAAAGGCAGTGGCCACATCGGGGAGGAAAAATCCGATAAACCACGCGGCTATGACAAAGATGATGAAAAAAACGGCCGCAGCCACCGCCGTCGTGACCCAGGTGTAAGAGAGGGTCAATTTCCATTGCAATGTACGAAAACGGCCAAAAAAGGAACTCATGATTTTGGAGTATAACGAGGTAGAGACGTTGCACGCAACGTCTCTACCTCTACAATAAATTTATCCGGTTAAATCTTGCCGGCGAAAGGCGAGGATCGCCAGACCGACGAACAACACGGTGTAGAGGGCGATGCCGATAACGGCCGTTTCCGTTCCCACGCCACCTGCCGGGGTAACCAAACTGCTGCCGGCCTCGGCGCTTACCCGGTTAAGTGAAGCCAAACTGTTGCTCAAGCCGGCGGGTAGATATTGACCAACTTTGGCCCAGGTGCCGCCTACCAGGCCCAAAAGCTGGATCAACACGCCTTCAATGAGCAGCGTGTAGGCCAATCCACCACCCACCGCCGCCACCGTAGAGCGGCTGGCGATGGCCAGCAAGAAGGTGAGCGCGGCGTAGGGCAGCAAGGTGTAAGCCGTGCGCAAGATGCTCAGCGCCGCCTGCCACCAATCCACCTCGGCAAAGGGCAGGCTGCCCTGGAGGTTTTGGGTGAAAACGGCCGTTGTCAACGCGCCGGTTACAAAAGGTGCCAGCACAAAAAGCAGGGCGGGCAGCAAAATGATAACGAATTTGGCCAGCAGCAGCACCGGGCGGGAGATTCCGTTGCTTAGCCACAGCTGCATCGTGCGCCAGCCGTACTCCTGCGCTGTCAGCGTGCCAATGAGAATTACGATGAGCAGGCCGCCCAAACCGCCGCCGGAAGCCAGGCCGATACCCAGGTTCAGCGCCAAGGGCCAGGTGTACATGTCGTCTACCGGGCCATCGGTGGTAACAACCACGTTGCTGCTGCCATCACCCTGGCTGGCCAAATAAATGACGAGCGGAATCAAAACGGCCGCAGCCGCCACTACTGCCAGCTCAATCCACAAAATCTTGCGACGGGTTAATTTCTTTTGTTCAACAGATACCATTTGCCAAAACATGAGGGTCTCCTTGCGTGAAACGTGATTTGGTTTCTTCACGCATCACGTTTCACGTTTCACGAAATACTTGGTTACACCAACTCCTAAAGAGCTGTGTGTTATTTTGTTAATTCCAGGAACAGGCTTTCCAGGTCCGACTTCTGGCTCGTTACTTCGCTGGGGATGATGCCGTTTTGGGCCAGATGGGCCACGGCCGTTTCACTATTTATCCCGCTTACCTGTACGTATGCGCCGTTGGTTTGAATCTGGGCAGCCTCGGGCAGTTGGGCCAGCAGCTCGCCGGCTTTGGCCGGATTTTTCACCTTCAGCTTCACGGATTGGCCGCTTTGGCTGAGCAATTCTTCCACCGCGCCCTGGGCCACAATTTGCCCCTGGCGAATGACGGCGATGCGGTCGCACACCTGCTCCACCTCGTGCAGCAGATGGCTGCTAAGGAAGACGGTGATGCCGTCGTCGGCTAACTGGCGGATGAGGGTGCGCACCTCGCGCATCCCGGCGGGGTCCAGCCCGTTGGTCGGCTCATCCAGAATGATGAGCGACGGGCGATGGAGCAGCGCCGCACCGAGTCCCAACCGCTGCTTCATGCCGGTGGAAAAACCTTGCACTTTGCGCTTGGCGGCGTGGGTGAGGCCAACCAGCTCCAGGAGTTCGTCGATACGGCCGTTTTCCACCTCAGGATGCAGCCGGGCAACCAGCTGCAAATTTTCGCGCGCCGTCAGGTACGGCACCAGCGCCGGCGCGCCCACAAGCGAGCCAACCTGTTGCAGTCCCCGGTTTTGGTTGGGCGATACCGGCTGGTCGAACAGCGTGATGCTGCCTTCCGTAGGATGAATCAGCCCCAGCACCATGCCGATGGTGGTGGTTTTGCCCGCGCCATTGGGGCCGAGGAAGCCAAACACTTCCCCTTGCTGCACGCGCAGGTTCACGGATTGAACGGCCGTTACCGCACCAAAAATTTTGCTGAGATTATCGGTCTGTAAAACGATTCTGCTCATGATGCCACTCCTAAAAGAATTAACGCAGAGGCGCGGAGGCGCAGAGGAGAAGACAATAATCTGCGAAATCTGCGCGACCTGTGGTCGCCAAGCTGCGGATGATTAACTGTTCTCAGTGTAGGGGATGTGTCGCTTTGCCACATCGGACCAGAGGACCAAAACGCCTCCGCCTGTGGACCCATTGCCCGTAAATTTTGGTAGGGGTGGGACGGCGCGGCCGAGGTCTGCGGCACACGTTTGGTCTCGCTTCCGCGCCGTCTCACCCACCCAATTTGAACCGCCAAGGGTGAGACAGGCGGGGCAACAGCGTTTTGCATGGCAGGATTTTGAT
>CALBTC010000346.1 GCA_937967805.1 uncultured Anaerolineaceae bacterium | reverse complement strand
CAGCCTCACCAATGCGCCGCGCCTCTATGAAAAAGCGGGGATGCAAACGGTGCAGACGTATCACATTTACAGTAAAACGATTATTTGACATTGTATTCGGCTCTGGCTTCGGCAACGGCCGTGGCCAACACCTCATCCTTGACCCCCTGCCGCCGCAAACTTTCCACCAGCCGGGACAGCTCTGTCATACTGTTTTTCTCACTATTGGTTGCTAAGCAAAGAAACTTTTTCTACCCGATGACAACAACGAATTAGAGTAATCAACGAATAAATCAGAGAAAAAATTCGTTAGTTACTCCAATTCGTTGTTGTCTGCTTGGGGTGGGTTATGTTAGCCAGCTGGATTTGCAGTATTAGTCCATTTTATTCGGAGATGGTGATTGTGGTGAGCAAATACGCATCCGTTGTGCCATCTGGCGTGATGATGGGCAGGCGGTTGGTGGGGTTCGCCAGATCGTAGAGGCCAAGTCGGAGTTGGTAGCTGCCGGGCGGCAGGTCGCTGGGGATGAGCAGGCCGTGATTGTCCACGATGACCTCGCCGGGCGGCCAGGTGGTGGTGAGGGCCAGGCCGCCGCCCGGTTCGCTGTCGCGCTGGCTGAGTAGATTGCCATTGTCATCCAGCAGGTGCAGGAACAGTTTGTAGCGGTTTTGCAGGGGAACGGCCGTTTGCCAAAACAAGGTCACTGCCACAATATCGCCCGGTCGCAGTGTGGTCTCACCCAGCGTGTAGCCGTTGAGCGTGATGTGATTACCGAATGGGAGGTTGACGGCCGTTTCCATCTCAACCGCCGGTGCGGAAGGCACAGCATAGGTGACAAAACGCACGTCGCCGTACCAATTGTCCGTGGCTTTGAAGGCGTGGGCGTCCAGCCAGCGTTCAATCAGACGCTCCGGATCGCGCTGAGCTTCTCCCCAAAAAATAGCATAGATGCGGTCGTGCCGGGCGGCAATCTGGCTCAGGGTGGCGTCGATAGCATCGGGGTCAGGGCGGCTGCGTCCTTCTGGCAGCGGGTAGACGTTGCCTTCGTCGGGATAGTAGTAGGTGAATACTTCCCACTGGTTGGCCGCGTTCAAAATGACCCCGGCATTGGGATGATCCTCGGCCAAAATGCGGTTAGCCATCGACCGGTAATCGGCGCGGGCGTAGGTCGGATCGCTGACCATGTTTTGCAGCGATTGGGCCATCCCCCACAACAGCACCAGCAAAAAAACGCTGGCCAACAGCTGCAAGCCACGCCGGTTTGTTTCAGTAAAAGCCGCTGCCAGCCAGATCAACCAAAACGGCACGGCCACCACCAAAAATTTGTAAAACTCCGGTCCAGTCGTGCCAGTGGCAAACATCATCCCAAATGCCACAACTACGCTTAACAAAGGCAAGATGAGTTTGGTACGGCCGTACACCAATCCCAACAGCAGCAAACCAGCCACCAACCACAACCAACCGGCCGCCGCTTCAATTGTTGCGCCGAATGTAAGCCAGTGGGTGACGGCCGTTAAAAACACAGCTATCCCCGGACGGCTGATCGGATCGCTGCCAAACTGGTCCAGGAAAATGGGCAGCCAGGGGGCGTAGAGGAGGAGGGTGGCGAGCATGAGGAAGGGCCATTGTTTAATGGTTAATGGTAAATGGTTAATGGTTAATGGGAAATTGTGAATTGTGAATTGTGAATTGTGAATTGTGAATGAAGCTCGGAATTCCTGGATGATCTTGAAGAGTATAAGAATGTTATGGGCAAGGAGGACAGCGGGGAAGAAGTAGTGGGTGTACAAACCAGCTGCGGCACACAACACATACGCACTGCCCCAAAACCATTTCCGATTACCGTTTACCGAATACCGCTCACCAATTACCGAAACCCAGCGCAGCAGCAAAACCGTCGCCAGCACGGACCAAAAGCCCAAAAGCGCATACATCCGTGCTTCCTGGCTGTAGTAAATCATTGCCGGATTAATTGCAATCAGCGCCGCAGCAATCAATCCCAATAGCCACCGCTTCCTTTTTCCTCTGCGCCTCTGCGCCTCTGCGTTGATTTCTTTTCCCAATACAAACGTCAGCGGCACAATCATCAGCCCGGCAAACAATGACAACGACCGGAGGCCAAATTCACTGTCGCCGGCCAGCTTGCGCCACTGGTTGAGCAGCAAGTAATAAAGTGGTGGATGAATATCGCCGGCGGTGCCTTCGATGATGAGCGGGATGGATCGTTCACTGAGCCGGGCGCTGTTCCCTTCATCGTTCCAGAATGACTGCACCTCCAGGTGATGTACCCGCAGTCCAAACGCCAGTAGCAAAATCGCTACCAGCAGCCATTTTTTAGCCACAGAGGGCACAGAGAGCCCAGAGTCTTTTTTCTTTTTCTCTGCGCTCTCCGCGTTCTCCGCGGTTAATTTTTCAGGCATTTGAGTCATGAGGCGTTAACCAACGGAGTAAGGCAAAAAAGAGGATGGGGGTTGAGAGGAGGAAGAGATACGGCCGTAACCGCATCCACTCATAAATCCAATCAGGTTGTGGGGAAATCTCAGTTTGCAGCGGCAGCGCTTCGGCCAGCGCCGTGTACACAGGCTGAGGCGTAAAATCCGAGTTCATCAGCCGGAAATAATAAAATGATTGATCTTGCTCGGAATCGTCTTTGCGCTTGAGGAACCAGTAATTGATGACGCCCACCCAGGGCCATTCTGCCTGGGCCCGCTCGTATGCTTCCACGGCAAAGCGGGCCTGCTGCTCCGGCGTCACCCGGCCAAAGCGGGCATCCATCCCCTCTGGCACCACGTTCCAACCCATCTCCGAAATCCAGATCGGCTTGTCGGCATCACCGTGGCGTACCATCACGTCACGCAAATACAAATTGTGCGGATAGTTGATCACGTTGGGTTTCAGCCGCCGGTCCAACGCGCCCGACCACAATCCGTACCCCTGGGCCGACATCACGTCGAAGCATTCCCCGGCACCGGCGGCATACATGCGCTCCAAAAAAATCAGGTCGTTCATGTTGGCTTCGTTGATGGCCACGGTAGGCGTCAGCGCCCCGGCCAGCACGACTGCGCCGGCATTCACTGCCTTGATGCGCCGGTAAGCAGTGCAGAGCAGTTCGGTGTACTCCTCCGGGCTGACCGGTTGGTGCAGACCCCATTCGGCGTTGCCGTTGGGTTCATTCCAGATTTGATAGTAGCGGATACGGCCGTTATATCGCTCAGCCACCGCCGCTGCAAAATCAGCAAAATCGTCATAGTCGTCTGGTGGAGCAAACGAGCCGGTCACCTCCACCGGCAGCGCCCGGCTCCAGTTTGGCGGATTGCTCAACCGGGCAATAATTTCGATGTTGTATGCCTCGGCCAAAGCCACAATATTGTCGTACTTCTCCCAGGCGGAGCGAAACGGTTCGTGCCGCCGGTCCTCAAAATCACCCTTGCCGTGAATCTCAATATCTTCCCAAACAAACTCCTGCCGAATGAAGCGGAATCGGGCTCGACTGGCCATTTGCAGACTCACCGCCCGCTTTTCAATTTCGGCTTCTTCGTTCAAAAAGGTGTTCACGCCGTAGGGCGACACATTGGTGTGATCGGGGATGATTTCCGGGGCAAGACGGGGTTGGGGACGCACGGCCGTATTCAGCCAATGCCCCACGCCCCGCACCTGGGCCAACAGCTCATCCTCGCCGGTCAGTTCGTACAGCGAGCCGACCGGCGGCCACAGCGCCACCATCAGCATCAAGCCACTAACCGCTAGCAACAACTTTCTCAACATAGCGCTGGATTATAGCGTAAATCCTCCATTGCATCTTCTATAATGCAATGCGTCAATAAATCGGGTAAAATGGCGGTATTGATTGCGGGGGGAACGGCCGTATGATAGACTTTTGCCCCAAACCCAATCCTGTATTGGGCAAGCGGCTTTCCAAAATAATAATCAAGAGGGACACGCATGTTATCACCTATTGAAAAGGCTCTATTTGCATTTTTAGCACTTGTCTGCATCGTCGCCACCATTAACACGTTTGGCCAGATGGTTAAAATCATCATGCGCGGCCAGGGGAAGCTGAATCTGGATGAGCTGCCCCGCCGCATGATCAATGGTCTGGTTGCCCTCTTCACCCAGGGGCGCATCATTCGCCACCGCAAACTCTCCTCCATTTTCCATTATTTCGTCGCCTGGGGCTTCATTTTTTACTTCCTGGTCAACGGCATCGACATTGCCGAAGGGCTTGTCACCGGCTTTGAATTCTTGCCGGACCACATCATCGGCGACATTTACCGCTTTGCCGCCGACATTTTTGGTGCGCTGGTCCTCATTGGCATCATCTACTTTATTTTGCGCCGCTTTGCCTGGGGTGACAAAGCGCTTACCGCTCGCGAAAATGTGGTGCTTTACCCTCAGGCTCGCGCAGGCGGCATTAGCAAAGATTCATTTGTCGTCGGCCTGTTCATTTTGTTCCACGTCGGCTTCCGCATGATGGCTGCCGCTTTTCTGATTGCCCAACATGGCCCCGATCCTTCCCAGCCCACCGCCAACCTCATCGCCCAAACTTTCCTGGCCGGCGGCTCTGAATTTGCTCTGGATTTCGGCTGGCATTTTAGCTGGTGGGTGGCCGTTGGCCTGGTGGTAATGTTCCTGCCTTACTTCCCCTACACCAAACACGCCCACCTTTTCATGGGTCCGGTCAACTTCATGACCCGGCCAGACCGCACCTATTTGGGCCAAATGTTCACCCTCGATTTTGAAGATGAGTCGATTGAACAGTTTGGCGCCTCCAGCCTTTTTGATCTGGAACAAACCAAAATTGTCGATGCCTTTGCCTGCATCATGTGCAACCGCTGCCAGGAAGTGTGCCCTGCCTACACCACCGGCAAGGAACTGTCTCCGGCAGCCCTGGAAATCAACAAACGGTACCACATCCGCGAGAACATGACCGCCTTTGCCAACGGTGCCGCAGAAACCACGCCGCTGCTCGATTACGCCATCAGCGAGAGCGCTGTGTGGGCCTGCACCGCCTGCGGCCACTGCATCGACATCTGCCCCGTAGGCAATACGCCCATGCTGGACATCATGGACATTCGCCGCGACCAGGTGCTGATGGCTTCCGCTTTCCCCAACGAACTGAAAGGGGCGTTTGTGGGCATGGAGCGCATGGGCAATCCGTGGCAATCGACGGAAGATCGCATGGAGTGGGCCAAACCGCTCGATTTTGACGTGCCCACCGTAGAAGAAAATCCCGACTTTGAATATTTGCTCTGGGTCGGCTGCGCCGGGGCGTTTAACCCGGATGCGCAGGAAGTGGTGCGGGCCGTGGCCACGATTATGCACCACGCGGGCGTGAGCTTCGCCGTGCTGGGCGACGCCGAAAGTTGCACCGGTGACTCGGCCCGCCGCGCCGGTAACGAGTACCTGTATTACGAAATGGCCTTAGGCAACATCGAAACGCTCAACGCCGCCGGAGCTGACAAAAAGCGCATTGTCACCAGCTGTCCGCACTGCTTCACCACCATCGGTAAAGAGTATGGTGAGCTGGGTGGCCATTACCAGGTGTTCCACCACACGCAGCTCATCTCTGATTTGGTCGGTCGGGGCAAGCTGCGGCTAAATGGTAGCAAGCTGGAAAGCGTCACCTTCCACGATCCGTGCTACCTGGGGCGGCACAACGGCGTTATTGCCGAGCCGCGTGACGCCCTGGCCAAAGCCGGAGCCACCCTGCTGGAGATGGACCGACACGGCAAAGATTCCTTCTGCTGCGGCGCGGGCGGCGCCCAATATTGGAAGGAAGAGGAACACGGCGCGCAAGCCGTCAACGCCAACCGCTTCGCCGAGGCGCAAGGCACCGGAGCCAGCACGCTGGCCGTCGCCTGCCCCTTCTGCGCCACGATGATGCTTGATGCCAACCGGGAAAAGGGCGAACCGATGCAGGTGAAAGATGTCGCTCAGGTTGTTCTGGAAGCCATGCAATAATTTTTGAAGCAGTGGTAGCAGATACCTCTTCGGAAATTTGCCACCATAATAAATAGGTCTGCTAAATTCCAAAGGATTGCATTTATAATGAAGCCAATTGAGGTGAGATCATGACTCCACATGAAATTTTAGCAGACATTCATGCACTTGAAGAGGAGCTGTTGAGCTTTGAACGCAAATACGGCGTGCGTTCAGAGACGTTCTATTCCGCGTACGTAAGTGGTGAAGAGCCAGAAAATGAGGAGTGGGTGCTGGATTTCGGTGAATGGGCCAGCGTATACCGAACCTGGCTGGCACGGCAAGCTGAGTATCGCAACGAAAACAGAAAATTTTCCATCTATACAGCGCTCAACAATCACCTTTGTGTGCAGAGGCACGTCTTTGGCGAGAGTTGTTGGGGAGCTGCATTTTGCGCACAATATTCGAGTTAATGTACGTGAACGACTTATCTACTCCCGTCTGCCAGCCGTGATTGACTGGTATGGCTATGTAATTTGGCGCGGCTCAGGAAAACTTTTCTGGTATGATCCACAACCCCATCCCAATGAGCCCGGATTACAAAGCACACATCCTCATCACAAACACGTCTCTCCAGACATAAAACACAATCGTGTGCCAGCCCCAAATATGAGCTTTACACAGCCTAATCTTCCAGAAATCATTCAAGAAATTGAACGGATGATTAGCAACATTGAGGGTAAATCTTAGCCTATCCAGGCGGAAAACTTCAGAGCTAGAGGAGAACGGCCGTTCCCCCACAACTCGCCAAAAAAGTCCAGCCAGAGTATCATCAAAGTCATAGTTGAAACTTTTGGAGAAATCAGGCAACCATGCAAAGAAATATCGTAAAAATAATGATTGTTTTGTGGCTAACGGCCGTTCTCACCGCC
The DNA here is from genome assembly GCA_937967805.1 of uncultured Anaerolineaceae bacterium. The sequence goes on along the minus strand of CALBTC010000346.1, from coordinate 24,506 downwards.
TGTGGTGGTACAGAAACCTATGTCGAAACCTTTGACGACCCCGGCAGCTGGCGCGTTGAGAGCAGCGGCGACGTGGTGGGCGAGGTGCGCGACGGCGTTTTTGACTTTACCGTTAATGAGAATGAGCTCACCAGCTGGACTACTGCCGGTGAGGAGTTTAGTGACGGCATCTATTCTGTGGAAGCGACCCAGGTGGCTGGACCAGATAACAACGCCTATGGCATGTTGTTCCGCGTGGACGATGAGAACGACAACTTTTACTCCTTCCAGATTTCCGGCGATGGCTTTGTCTGGATCGGCCGTTACCGTGACGGCGGTGCGGCTGAAGCAGAGCCGATTGTCAACGATTGGTGGTTTGAGTCACCGGTCATCAACCAGGGCAATGCCACCAATAAGCTGTCGGTCCAGGCCGAAGGGCAAAATCTTATTTTCTTCGTCAACAATCAGGAAGTAGGCCGCGTTACTGACGATGCGTTTAGCAGCGGTGACATTGGCCTGATGGTACGCACGTTGGGTATTGGCGGTGTGCAGGTTCATTTTGATAATTTCACGGTTGAGCCATTACCCGGTTCTTGAACTTTGGGCTAATTTTTAAGTGAGAGTCCAGTTTTTATGTCTACTCTAGCTCGAAAATCGTCAATAAATTCGCTATAATACAAAGCGATTCAACGCCACGGCCGTTACCCAACACCCACGCGGAAAACGGCCGTCTCTTAATAATCGAAGTAACCTAATTAAACTATCTTTAACCCACTAAACTGGACCGAAGCAGCGGCGGGAAACGGCCGTTTCCCGCCCACAACAAGTAGCACAAGGAGTTCCCAAAAAGTTATGCTTGATACAGAAAAAGAAATAGAATCACGACTTACGTTCGATGGCGAGCCTCAGCAGCTTTACATAAGCACTGCTGAAGTTCTTCGCGATTACACCCTGGCCAACGAAAGCCGCCACGCCAGCCTCATCGGGCGCCGTGAAGTGCTCAGCGGCAAAGCCAAGTTCGGCATCTTTGGCGACGGTAAAGAGGTGGCCCAACTGGCGATGGCCAAAGCATTTAAAAAAGGTGACTTTCGCTCCGGCTACTACCGCGATCAAACCTTCATGTTCGCCATTGGAGCCGCCACCATCCAGCAATTTTTTGCCCAGCTGTACGCCATTGCCGACGTCTCGCTGGAGCCACACTCCGCCGGGCGGCAGATGAATGCTCACTTTGCCACCCGCAGCCTCAATCCAGACGGCTCGTGGCGCGATTTGACCCAGCAGGTCAACAGTTCGGCTGATGTCTCTCCCACCGGCAGCCAGATGCCACGCCTGGTGGGCCTGGGCTACGCCTCTCGCCTTTATCGCGAATTAGATGAACTAAAGCATCTGACGCAATTTTCCCAAAATGGGAATGAAGTTGCCTTTGGCACCATTGGCAATGCCAGCTGCGCTGAAGGTTTGTTTTGGGAATCGGTCAACGCCATTGGCGTATTGCAGGCACCTGTCGTCCTCTCCATTTGGGATGATGGCTATGGCATCTCCGTGCCCAATGAATACCAGATCACCAAGTCGAACCTGTCTGAACTGCTGAAAGGTTTCCAGCGCGAACCAAATAGCAAACAAGGTTTCGATATTTACACGGTAAAAGGGTGGGATTACATGGCGCTGGTAGAAACCTACCAGAAAGCCGCCAAAATCGCCCGCCGGGACCACGTTCCAGCCATTATTCACGTCATTGAGATGACCCAGCCGCAGGGCCATTCCACCTCCGGCAGCCACGAACGGTACAAGTCCGATGAGCGCATGGCGTTTGAAGAAGAATTCGACTGCATTCGCAAGATGCGCGAGTGGATCATCGACCAGCGCATTGCCACAGCCGGTGAGCTGGACCAAATTGAGCGAAACGCCAGAAAATCGGTAGAAAATATTCGCACCAAGCTGTGGAAAACTTTTTCCCTTCCTATTTACAAGGAGCGGCAAGAAGTAGCCAATATTATTGAGGAAATCGAACAGCACGCTACCAAAAAAGATGAGCTGGCCCGGCTTCGGCGCAAATTAATGGAAAGAAAGTCTCCGCTGCGACGGGACAATATGGAAGCCATTCGCGACGTGCTGCTGCTGGTGCGGGACGAACAATCGCCCGCAATCCAGAAGTTAGTTCAGTGGCGCACCAACCAACTGGCAATCAGCAAAGAGCGGTATGGCTCCCACCTGTACAGCCAATCGCAGGAGGCATTCAGTAACGTGCCAGAGATCAAGCCAGTTTATACGGCCGAATCCACCACGCTAAAAGGGTACGAAGTGCTGAACCGCGCCTTTGACGACATTTTAGGCCGCGATCCGCGCGTCGTGACGTTTGGGCAAGATGTGGGCCAATTGGGCGGCGTGAACCAGTCGATGGCCGGGATGCAGAACAAATATGGCGAGCTGCGCGTATCGGACGCGGGCATTCGCGAGGCCACTATTTTGGGCCAGGCAATTGGCCTGGCGCTGCGGGGATTACGGCCGTTAGCCGAAATACAGTATCTCGATTATCTACCCTATGCCCTGCAAATCATGTCCGACGACCTGGCCACGACGCAGTGGCGCACCAGGGGCGGGCAAAAAGCGCCGGTCATCGTGCGCACGCGCGGTCACCGGCTGGAAGGCGTCTGGCACGCCGGCTCCCCGATGGGGGCGCTGGTCCACATGCTGCGCGGTATGCACATCCTGGTCCCGCGCGATATGGTGCAGGCGGTTGGTTTTTACAACACGCTGCTGCAAACAGACGAACCGGCCCTGGTTGTCGAAGTTTTGAACGGTTACCGGCTCAAGGAGCGCGTGCCGGACAACCTGACCGAGTTCACCATCCCGTTGGGCGTGCCGGAACTGGTGCGCGAAGGGGATGACATCACCGTGGTCACTTACGGCGCAATGGTTGCCGTGGCCGAGCGGGCTGCCGAGCTGCTGGCCGAGGTGGGCATTGAGGTGGAGCTGATTGATGTGCGTTCCCTCCTGCCGTTTGACGTGAACGGCCGTATTGTCGAATCGCTCAAAAAAACCAGCCGCATTCTGTTTGCCGATGAAGACGTGCCCGGCGGGGCCACCGCCTACATGATGCAGGAAGTCATTGAAAAGCAAGAAGGGTTCTACTGGCTGGACAGCGAGCCGCAAACGCTGACTGCCCAAGAACATCGTCCCGCTTACGGCTCAGACGGCAACTACTTCTCCAAGCCCAACGCCGAAGATATTTTTACGGCCGTCTACGACATCATGAACGAAGCCGAACCGGCCCGGTACCCACTCTTTTACCGCTAAGTGAGGAACAAATGGCAACAAAAGTCATCATGCCCGAGATGGGCGAAGGTGTGGTTGAAGGAACGGTATCCCGCTGGCTGAAGCAGGTTGGCGACACCGTGGATCAATACGAACCGCTGTTAGAGATTGAAACCGATAAAGTAACCACCGAAGCGACGGCCGAAGAAGCCGGTACGCTGCTAGAAATTTTGATTCCCGAAGGGGAAACGGTCGATGTGGGCACCGTGCTGGCCTACATTGGTGAGCCGGGGGAAAAACCGCAGAAAAATGGGGATTCTCCGACCAGGCAACCACAGGCCAAATCAGAAGCAGAAGCAAAAACAGAGGCAGAACCGAAACAGGAACCGGCAGCAGCCACATCATCGCCATCGTCGGTGCGCAGCCAGCCGCAGCGGTACACCGGGCGCATCAGTCCTGTGGTGGGCCGCATTGCCGCCGAGCACGACGTCGATTTGAACCTGGTAAACGGCACGGGGCGCGACGGCCGTATCACCAAAAAAGATATCCTGGCCTACGTGGAACAGCGCGAAACGCAGCCGGAACCCGAAGCCAAACCAGAACCACCGACCGCCCCACAAGCAACCCCGCAGCAACCTGTCACCGTGTCACCCCGTCACCCTGTCACCCCGTCAGCCCAACCCGGCGAAGTCGTGCCCCTCACCAACATGCGTCGCGCCATCGCCGAACACATGGTGCGCAGCAAGCAGACCAGTCCGCACGTGACCACCGTGTTTGAGTTTGACTTTACGGCCGTATCCCAGCACCGCGCCGCCCACAAGGCCCAATTCGCCCGCGACGGCGCTAATCTCACCTTCACGGCGTACATCGTGGCCGCCACCGTCGAGGCGCTGAAGCAGCATCCCATGGTCAACAGCACCTGGACCGACGAGGGGATCGAGCTCAAACGGCAGATCAACATCGGCATGGCCGCGGCCATCGACGATGGGCTGATTGTGCCCGTCATCAAAGGGGCCGACGGCATGAACTTGCTGGGGCTGGCCCGCACAATCAACGATCTCACCGAGCGGGCGCGCAAGAAGCAGCTCCAGCCCGCCGAGGTGCAGGGCGGCACCTTCTCCATCACCAACCACGGCACTTCCGGCAGCCTGTTTGCCACCCCCATCATCAACCAGCCGCAGTGCGGCATCCTGGGCGTGGGCAAAATTGAGAAGCGGGTAAAGGTAATAAACGACGCAATTGCGATACGGCCGTTGGCTTACGTCAGCTTCACCTTCGATCACCGCATTCTAGACGGCAAAACGGCCGATGATTTTGTGAGCAGCATCAAACAGGTCATTGAGAATTGGCAGTGAGCCATTGCCTGCTGGCTCGTGAAACAGTAAAATGCGGTGCCTCACTCATTCTGTCACGCAGCCATGCCGAATTAAGCTTTCTGTAAAAAGGAAATGACCATGACGTCAAATACCAATTTGCTTGAAATGAAACTTAACCGATTACAAAAACAGCTCATTTACCTGAATGATGTCTGGAACGCACATCAAGAAAAATTGGCTGCTCTAGAAACTCGATATGTTCCCAAGGCGGATGAAAGTGTTCGTTACCAATTAGAACACGAGATTGAGAATGAGAAGAAACAGTTGGCAATGGTCGAAGGACGCATTGCTGACCTGGAAAAAGAAATTGAAGGACTGCAAAAGCAAATCGCAGTAGATAACCAAGATAAACCCAAAACCGCTTCAATGGGGACTGGGAATGCCAACCTACGTCAAAATCTGGTGAAATATTTCAACAAAAGCGAGCTATTAACCATTGCCTTTGACCTGAACATCGATTATGAAAATGTATTGGAGATGTCTACAAAAAAGGATATGGTACGCACATTATTAGAGCATCTAAACAAGCAACCACCTCAGAAAATGCAGCAATTCTTGCAAATATTGCAGCGTGAACGGCCGCACGTTTCTTGGAACACGTAAACACGATCTGTTATACGTCATCCCGATGAATAATCTATTGGACGATACAACGCCAGGAGATGATGCCTCTTGGTTCCATAAAAACTGGCTTTTGGTATTGGCGCTTAGTATCGCTATCGTATTGGCCATCCTTGTCATACTGGGATATACACTTGGTTGGCAATGGGTTGGTGTCGTTGAATTTAATTACCAATCTGCCCCAGACACCGTATACGAGCGAAGTAAAACCTTGTGGGAATGGATGGAACTGCTCATTATCCCTCTTGTCTTAGCTTTTGGTGTTGCCTGGTTAAATAAGACCGAGCGGGAGAATGATCGGGAGCTGGCCAAGAAAAAAGATCAAACAGATCGACAATTAGCCATCGACCGACAGCGTCAGACACTACTGGAAGGTTATCTGGACAAAATGACGACGCTGCTTCTGGATAAGGAATTAGGCAGTGCCACTGCAGAAGAAGATGAAGACGAAGATAATTTAGCCCGAACGCGAACTTTAGAAGTTGTGCGCGATTTAGCCCGAACGCGAACACTTATTGCCGTTGGAAACTTAGATGGTGTTCGCAAAGCGCAAGTCATTCAATTTCTTTACGAATCTGAACTTTTGTATGGTGCCACACGGGAGCCGATTGTCAATTTGAGTCTGGCTGATTTATCTGAAATGCAAATGGCTTACGCTGAGCTAAATCTGATCAATTTGAGTCGTGTCAACCTGGCATATGCTGATTTGAGTTGGGCCCGTTTGAAAGGTGCGAACTTATATAATACAACACTGCGTGAGGCAAACCTGAGAGGCATCAATTTAGAAAGGGCAAATTTAAGAGAAGCCCGATTGGTTGGCACCGATTTACGTTTTAGCAATTTGATCGGGGCCAATTTAGCAGATGCCAATCTGCGCGAAGCCGATCTACGAGGAGCAAATCTACAGAATGCGGTGCTTACCAATGTTACGTTACAAGGAGTTCGTTATGATAACGAAACTCAATGGCCTGAAGGTTTTGATCCTCAAAATACAGCAATGATTTTACAGCCATCGACAATTAACTAACTTGCTATTACCACTTGCTGCTCCATCTCCAAGGATATAAACTTCTTGCCCTTAAATAATTCCTCGAATTAAACATTAGCAATTGCAAGAGTTTCTGTACCTGCATATTTATTCACCCTCATAGCGCAACATTTCCAGTTGTCGTTTGAAATTTATCCTAAATATCAATTTTCTTGTCATTTATATCATAATTTTCAATAAATCTCTTGACAATCTTAATATGATTCATTATTATTCTTGTCATTCAGCTAAAGATTTTTAACCCGAAGATCAATTTCTCGAAGCTGGAAGGCAAATAATATGGATAATTCAAAACCGTTACGGCCGTTTCTCATCCTCTGGTCTGGACAGGCACTTTCATTGATAGGCAGCGCCGCGGTGCAGTTCGCCCTCGTCTGGTGGCTGACGCAGGAAACCGGCTCCGCTACCGTTCTGGCCACCGCCTCGCTCGTCGGTTTTTTACCCCAGGTACTGCTCGGTCCCTTTGCCGGCGTGCTGGTTGACCGCTGGAGCCGCCGCTGGACGATGTTCCTGGCCGACACCAGTATTGCCCTGGCGACGTTAATCCTGGCTTACCTCTTTTGGACCGAAGCGATTCAAATCTGGCACGTTTTTGCCCTGATGTTTGTCCGCGCCCTGGGTGGTGCCTTCCACTTCCCCGCCATGCAGGCGTCTACCTCACTGATGGTGCCGCACAAGCACCTCACCCGCATCCAGGGCTTCAACCAGATGCTGGAAGGCGGTTTGGGCATCATCGCCGCCCCGCTGGGGGCGCTGTTGCTCGCCTTCCTGCCCATGCAGGGCATCCTGGCAGTCGATGTGGCCACAGCCCTGTTCGCCATTGTCCCCCTGCTCTTTATTGCCGTGCCCCAGCCGGAACAATCGGCCGAAGAGCGAGCCACCGGCAAGAAAACCCCTTACTGGACCCAGATGCGGCAAGGTCTCTCTTACGTCTGGGGCTGGACCGGCATTATGCTGTTGATGCTGCTGGCCATGCTGGTTAACATTGTCCTCACCCCGGTAATCGCGCTGCTGCCGCTGCTTGTTTCCGATTATTTTGGCGGCGGGGCCTGGGAATTTGGCGCGATACAATCTACGTTTGGCGTGGGCATCATCGTGGGCGGCGTCATTTTGGGAGCGTGGGGCGGCTTTGAGCGGCGCATCTATACCTCGCTATTGGGGCTGGTTGGTCTGGGTGTGGGCATTGCCCTGATTGGTGTGGCGCCGGCCAATCTGTTTTGGCTGGCGGTTGTCGGCTCCTTTTTTGCCGGCAGCATGATTGCCATGACCAACGGGCCGGTGCGGGCCATCATGCTGGCGGCCATCGCCCCGGAGATGCAAGGGCGCGTCATGTCCCTCATTGGCAGCCTGGCCACGGCCATGACGCCGCTGGGATTGATGCTGGCAGGGCCGCTGGCAGACCAGTTTGGCGTACGCCCCTGGTTCATCGTCGCCGGGGCAGTGACTATCGTGGTGGGCCTGAGCGGCTTCTTCATTCCCGCTTTACTAACGGTTGAGGACGGCCGTTACAACACCCCACCGCCCCCTACTGAAGAAATAGCGCCCCAAGAGGTCCAGCCGGAAACCGGAGCGGTCAACGCATGAGCGAAATGGTGCCGGGCAAACTGGGCCGGCGGCTCGACCGCTACCTGAGCCGCATCACGCCGTTTGGCTTTGCCGGGGCCGCTTTGCTGGCCATAGACGGCAAAATCGTGCTCAACAAAGGGTACGGGCTGGCCAATCGGGCCGAAGGCATACCCAACACGGCACAGACAATTTTCAGTCTCGGCTCCATTACCAAGCAGTTCACCGCCGCCGCCATCATGAAGCTGGAGATGCAGGGCAGGCTGTATACCGGTGATCCGCTGGGCAGATTTTTCCCCGGCGTGCCCGCCGACAAGGCAAACATCACCCTGCACCAACTGCTTACCCACACGGCGGGCATTATCAACTACAGCGGTGAAGATTTTGTGATGGCCGATAAAGAGGAAACGGTGCTGAAAATTTTGGCAGCGCCGCTGCGATTTGAACCGGGCAAAGAGTATGCTTATTCCAACGCGGGTTATTCATTACTGGCAGCTGTTATTGAACAGGTGGCACAGCAGCCCTACGAACATTTTCTGCAAGCACAGCTTTTGGCCCCGGCTGGATTGCATCATACAGGCTATCGACTGCCAAATTGGTCAGAAATGAATGTAGCGCATTGGTACAACGGCCGTAACCATTTTGGCACGCCGCTGGAAAAACCATATCCATCGTGGAACCTGCTGGGCAACGGCGGCATTCTTTCCACCACCGGAGATATGTTTCGCTGGCACCAGGCATTGCAGAGTGATGAAATATTGTCTGCGGCTGCCAAAGAAAAGCTGTACACGCCGGAACAGCAAGATTACGCCTATGGCTGGCGCGTGGTAGCGACGGAAAACGGCCGCTGCATCCAGCACAACGGGGCCAGCAGCTACGGCAGCAGCGCCCTTTTCCGCCGCTGGATGGATGCCGATGTCGCATTGATGCTCTTTTGCAACACAGATTACAACGGCGAGGTGCTGATCCGTACGCTGGAAGAACCGTTGGAAACGCTCATTTTTGGCGGCGCGGTTCCCCTGCCGCCTGAACTGCCCGCTGAACCGCCTTGCTCATTAGAAAAAGTTGCCGGGGATTTTGTTTTGCCGGATGGTGCTGCGATCCACGTCGCAGTGGAAAATGAGGCGCTACACCTAACGCCAGCGAGCCAGGTCGGGATTAATTGGCTGCTGAGTTTGAGCGAGGCGGAAACGGCCGTTTACAATCAAACCTTCCACCGAACCCAAACGGTCATGGCCGCTGCCCTGGCCGGCGACACCGAACCGCTGCTGAACTCGCTGGCGCGGCGAGAAGCGCGCACGCCAGGCGTTTTGCGCACGTGGCAGGAGCTGCTTGAGGAGGTGCAGCCAACAGAGATGAAAGTTTTGGGAATACGGCCGTCGCTCTACCTGGAAGACGCCTGCGAAGCCATCACCAAATTTACCGGGCTGGAAGAAAGTGGCTGGTTTGTCTCCATCTGGCGCGACGGGCAAAATGTAGGTGTGCTGCTCACGGAACTGACGAATGACAATATTTTTACGGCCGTTGCCCAACCGATCACCGCCAATACGCTGGTAACTTATCATTTGTCCTACGCCCAACCGCGCCAGTTTCAAATTGAATATGAAGGTGATAACATTTGCAGCCTTGTTTCTGAACAAAACATGATGGCTCAAAAAGAGTAACAATCCTGTGACGCGTGTTTTCTTCACCTGTCATTCCTGCCTTCGCAGGCATGACAGGAGCATGAAATGCTTTTGTAACAAGGTAGCAATCAACAACAAAGAATGAGGAATCTCACCTGATGACCGAAGATACAAAACGCCCCGCCGGGATGACCGGTTTCACTATCGTCTGGGTTGGCCAGCTCGTTTCCCTGCTGGGCACCAGCATGACCAACTTTGCCCTCACCATTTGGGCCTTTGAGCAAACCGGCCGGGCCACCGATCTGGCGCTGATCGGCTTCTTTTTCCTGGTGCCGCTGCTCATCGTCAGTCCGATGGCCGGGGCTATCGTGGACCGCAATGACCGCAAGTTTATGATGATGGTCAGCGACCTGGCTTCTGGTGTGGTGACCATCATCGTGTTGGTTTTGTACGCCACCGGCATGCTGGAAGTGTGGCATCTGTACATCACGGCGGCGATTTCAGGCACCTTCCAGACATTTCAGTGGCCCGCCTACTCCGCCGCCATCAGCACCATGCTGCCCAAGAAGCAGTACGCTCGGGCCAACGGCATGATCTCCCTGGCGGAATCCGGTTCAGGTATTTTTGCCCCGGTGCTGGCGGGGGCATTGTTGAGCTTTTTTGGCTTAACGGCCGTTTTCGCCATCGACATCATCACTTTTGTTGTGGCGATTGGGGCGCTGCTGGTGGTCCACATCCCCAACCCCAAGCGCACCGAAGCCGGTGAAGAAAGCCAGGGCAGCATCTGGAAAGAGTCGGCCTACGGCTTTCGCTACATTTTGGCCCGGCCCAGCCTGCTCGGCTTGCAGCTTCTTTTTTTTGGGGCCAACTTCATGGCCGCCCTGGGCGGCACCGTCTTCGCTCCCATGCTTCTGGCCCGCACCGGCAACAACGAACTCATTTTTGGCTCCGTGCAGTCGGCTGCCGCCGTAGGCGGTGTGATTGGCGGTCTGGTGATGAGCGCCTGGGGCGGCCCCAAACGGCTGGTCTACGGCGTGGTTATTGGTTGGGTGCTGTCAGGACTGGCCCAATCCGTTTTTGGCGCCGGGCAAATCGTACCGGTCTGGCTTGTGGCCGGCTTCATCATGTCGGCCCTTGTACCGCTCATCAACGGCTCTAACCAGGCCATCTGGCAGGCCAAAGTTGCTCCCGATGTGCAGGGGCGCGTTTTTGCCATTCGCCGCCTCATTGCCTGGGTCTCTACGCCCCTGGCCCAGCTCATTGCCGGACCATTGGCCGATTACGTGATGGAACCGGCAATGCAGGAAGGCGGCACGCTGGCGGGCACTTTTGGCTGGCTGGTGGGCACCGGCAGCGGCGCGGGCATGGGCCTGATGATGCTCTTTTCCGGCGTCCTGTCCAGCCTGGTCGCGTTTGGCGCATTTTCTACAAACGCGGTACGCAACGCCGAAGATTTGCTGCCGGACCATGAGCAAATGGACCCTGAGGAAGAAGCAGCGCCGGCCGACGCCGTCGAAGGCACCCAGTTAGAGGGAGCATAACGATGAATAGAACGCTGATTACCCTGATCTGCCTGATTACCCTTATCAGGTAGATCAGGGCAATCAGCGTCCCATTTTCTGAGGACTGCCATGAAAAAACAATCTGAGGGTTATTTCAGTTTAGACACATTATTACTGACCGTGCGGCAAATGGGTGACCGGTTGACCGCTGCCGCACCAGGCGTACCGGAAGGGCACGAGATCATTCTGGAGCCCACGGACACGCCGCACACGTTCACTATTTTGCGCGGCCCGATGGCCGGGGTAACGGCCGTTTTCCAACACAACGAAAACGGCGAGCTCACCGGCCTCATGGTCGGCGACGAGTACGAACTGGCTTACAGCGCCGCCCCGCCACCTGAGCCGGAAATTCCCACCGGTCACGGCCTGCTGCCGCCGGAGATGGTCCTGGACGCCGGCAAAGAAGCCGATTTTGCCGCGCTGCTGGATGAAGTGTTGGGGGGTGACGGCCGTCTCCTCGACTACGATCTCCCCTACCCCAAACATGAATTCCTGCGCTACCTGGCCGCGCAAGAGTTGTTCATCTTCCACGGCTCGGCCAACCCCGATATTGACGAATTCCGCACCCGCCGCACCTCGATGGAACTCAAAGACAAAAGCGGCCGGGGCAATGTCCAGGGCATCTACGGAACCCACGACGGCCTTTGGCCGCTGTTTTTTGCCGTGGTCAACCGCAGCAAAATCACCGGTTCCATTCGCAACGGGGTGGAATATTACCAAAACGATGACGGGGATGAAGTGGCCGTGTACCACTTCTCGATCAACCATGAGTGGCTGGACAAAGAGCCATGGCGCAGCGGCACGCTGTACGTGCTGCCGCGCAAAACATTCCGGCAGATGCCCATGTCGGCCGGCGGCGGCCTGTCCAACGAATGGGTCAGCGAAGTGCCGGTCAAGCCGCTGGTGCGTATTGCCATCGCGCCGGAGGATTTTCCCTTTTTGGCCCAGGTGGGCGGCCACGATGATTCTGAACTGATCAACCTGGGGACATTAGGGCAGCAAATCACCCAGGCCACCAGCGAAGCTGATTTGGGCGCAGACTGCATCGGCATGAAGCTGGAGTACACGCCGGAGCTGGGCGAGACGATTCTGCAATACGTCCCGCTGGCGCAAAAGTTCATCCCTACGGCCCGTTTTGTCCTGCGCTTTGATCCGGAGGCGGGCGTCTGGCTGGATATGTTCGGCCCGCCGGCCGTCATGCAAGTCATGCGCGACCGGGTAGAAAAGCATTTAGCCGGAGATGATTCGGACTAAGGCCGGTGTCATGCCCGCGGAGGCGGGTATCCATCGATCAAAACAGGATGGATTCCTGCCTGCGCAGGAATGACAGTTAGGTTTTGTAACTTGTCCTGAAAACCGGACAGTCACAACGACTTCATTCCTGCCTCTTCTTCTCAAGACGGCCGTAACACCATCCCCGGTGTTGCGGCCGTTTTATTGTTGAGGGGTTACGCGGCCAAGGACTGGCAGTCCTAGCTTTGCCTATTTTGGAACTTATTACGCTAGGACTGCCAGTCCTGAAAGCGCACAGACGACGCGGGAGGTTAATGCCGGCCAGGTCAAAAGATAGTTAAACTTCAATGCCATGCTCACGGATATGCTTTGTAGGGCACATCAACTGCTTATAGAATTCAGCACATGAAAACCAAGACAGTTATTTACTGGCTCATTACACTTTTGTTGGTGGGCTGTGGCACAAGACAGGCGGGAGAAAATGGCAGCGAACCACAAGAAATCACCGTTTTTGCCGCTAGCTCACTAATCGATGCATTTACCGAATTAGCCGAAGCGTTTGAAGAACAGAACGAAGGCGTGGCGATCATCCTTAACTTTGCCGGATCGTCCCAACTTGCGGCGCAGCTGAGCGAAGGCGTGCCCGCTGACGTATTCGCTCCGGCCAACCCCGCGCAAATGCAGGCAGTGGTGGACGCCGGTCGCATTGAAGCAGGCAGCGAGAAGCTGTTTGTCTCCAACCGGCTCACCGTCATCGCCCCGGCCGAAAATCCGGCGGGGATCACTGCGTTGGAAGATTTGGCCCAGCCGGGCGTGCAGATGATCCTGGCCGTAGAAGGCGTGCCGGTGCGACAGTACACCAATGAAATAGTGGCCGCGCTGCCGGCCGATTTCCAGGCGCAGTTCTACGGCAACCTGGTGTCGGAAGAGGATAACGTGCGCCAGGTGGCGGCCAAAGTTGCCCTGGGCGAGGCAGATGCCGGCATCGTCTACACGTCAGATGTGACGCCGGACATTGCCACCCAGGTGGTGCAAATTCCCATCCCCGAGGCGCAAAACGTGGTGGCCGCTTATCCCATCGCGCCATTGGTAGATGCGCCCGCTCCTACGCTGGCGCAAGACTTCATTGATTTTGTGCTAAGCGACGAGGGGCAAGCGATTTTGGCAAACTGGGGTTTTGGACCGCCGCCGATTGATTAGCAATCGCATTAAGAAGAGGAGTGAGCATCCTCCTTGTTGCTATCTTGCTGGGTGAGTCCCACCACGTTGCCATCCGGATCAAAAACGGCCGCAAGCAGCGCACCCCACGGCTTTTGCGTAGGCCCATACTTCACCGGCGCGCCCAGGGTCACGAAACGGTCAAACGTGGCCTGCAAATCGGCCACGGCAAACCAGAGCGAGACCGCGCCGGGGTAAGCGTAATCCTGCGCCACCAGATCAAAACCGAAGTATAGATTGGGCAGCTGCCAGCAAAAATGATCATCGCCGACGGTCTGGCCCCAACCCAGCGCCAGACCTTCCCGGTACAAATAGGCCAGCAGCCGCATATCTTTGGTGTTGATGATAACAGTGTGCAAAAAAGTAGGTGCATCGGAATCATTGTTCATCGCTCTCTCCTTGATACACGATTTGTTGGTCAACTTTGCCAACTTGACCTACGATCATGACGAATTAGCGGTTCGGCAATCGACAAATTCTGGGAAATTGGTTATTTATGTCAACAACTAAGTTGGATGAGCAGCTGGCAGCAGAGGTTTTGACTTTCTTGGACGTGAAGGTTACCTCACCAACGCTGCCTACTCTGGAAAAGCTGCTGGTGGCTTATTATTGCACCGTACCCTGGGAAAGCGTGTTTCGCATTGTGCGGCGGGCCGAAACGGCCGTACCCACGCCACGCTGGCCCAACATTTTCTGGCAAGAGGCAATGTTCCAGGGCAGCGGCGGCACCTGCCTCGAGAGTAACTACGCCTTCTTTGTCCTGCTGCAAACGTTGGGCTATGAAGGTTACCTGACCATCAACAACATGGGCGACTCAATTGGCTGCCACACGGCGATTGTGATTATGCTGGATAGGCAAAAGTGGCTGGTGGACGTGGGCCTGCCGCTGTACGCGCTGCTGCCCATCAGCAGCCGGGGCGTGATGCACCGCAGTTCGCCATTTTTGCATTACACGGTGCGGCCAGACGGCCGTTCCCGCTACCAGATCGAACAGCGCCCCCATCCCAAACCGGTCGCCTTCACCCTAATTGATGAACCGGTAGACGATGCCACCTACCGTGCCGCCACCAAAGCAGATTACGGTGAAAACGGACTCTTCCTTGATTTTGTGATCGTCAACAAAATCATCAATAATGAGCCGTGGCGCTTTAACATGGCGGAACGGCCGTGGCGTCTCAACCGCTTTGATTGGGGCCAACGATACGACACGGAGCTGCCCGATGATGTACCAACGGCCGTCGCCCAGCACTTTGGCCTGGATACGGCCGTTGTCCAACACGCTTTTAACCTCACCCGGCACAATTACCCCAACGATTGAGACATTTATGCGCAAACCAAAACCGTACCGTAAAAAACCAAAAAAGAAGACAACACCGCGGCAGCGCAGCGGCGATTACCGCATTTTTGTGGGCGCGTTCCCCGAAGGCGAAAAAATCGAACAGGTGCAGCAGCTGCGTGAACAAATCGATTGGAAAACGTCCCAAATCACGCCGCCGCACGTCACGCTGGCCGGCACCTACTGGCGTACCGGCCAGGCCAACGCCGCCAATGAAGGGCTGCTCATCGAGAAGCTCTCTGCCCTGGCACCATATCTCAAACCGTTTACGCTTCAACTGGGCGGCATCTACACCTTTGGCCGCCGCGTCATTTATCTGGGCGTGCTGCCGACGGACGAGATGCTGGCTATCCGAAATTCGCTGCTCAGCGTCATGGGCAAAGACAAGCACCGCCAATTCAAGCCTCATCTTACCCTGGCGATGCGGCTGAAGGGAAAGAAGTTTGATGAGGTGCTGGCAGAGTTACAGGCATCAGAGTGGGATGACGGCCGTTTCACCACCCCCATCCACAAACTGCACCTCATGCAGCGCGGCCCCGACGATCCGGCCTGGCGTAGCATTCATACCATTCCGCTCACAAGTCAGGAGAAAGCGCCATGAATCCAAATATTCAATTACGAGATGTCATCGAAGATGATTTTGACATCTTTTTTGTGCAGCAACAGGAGCCGGCCGCCGTGCAAATGGCAGCCTTCACCGCCAAAGACCCCAGTGACCGGGCAGCCTTCGACAAACATTGGGCCAAAGTCCGGGCCGACACGAGCGTAACCATCCAAACCATTTTGTACGAAGGTGACGTGGCCGGGAGCATTCTGTGCCACAGCTGGTTTGGCGAGCCGGAGATCAGCTACTGGCTGGGCGAAACGTTTTGGGGCAAGGGCATTGCCACGGCCGCTCTGCACCAATTCCTAAACCAGCTCCCTACCCGTCCCTTGGCGGCACGCGTGGCGCAAGACAACATCGGCTCGCTGCGGGTGCTGCAAAAATGTGGCTTTGTTATCACCGGTGAAGACAAAGGGTTTGCCAACGGGCGCGGTGAGGAAACGGCCGAATATATTCTGACGCTGCATGATGGCTGAACATCGCGACATTTCGGTCAACGGTGCCAGTTATCACACGGCACGATTTGGCTTGCAGCCTGCGCCAGCTTTGCTGCTGCTGCACGGCTTCACCGGCAGCAGCCAAAACTGGGCTCATCACATCCCGGTTTTCAGTGAACAGTTTTCGGTAATCAGCGTGGATATTTTGGGACACGGCCGTTCCGCTTCACCATCTGATCCAGACCGTTATACCATGCCTCTCGTCGCCGCCGACCTCATCGCCCTGCTGGATGCCTGGCAGATTGAACAGAGTGCTTTACTGGGCTACTCGATGGGCGGGCGGCTGGCGCTGTACCTGGCCTGCCGTTACCCTGAGCGATTCAGCCACCTCATCCTGGAAAGCAGTTCTCCCGGCCTGGCCAGCGAGGAGGAACGAGCCGAACGCCGCCAAAACGATGAGGCACTGGCGGACTGGATTGAAGCCAACGGCGTCGCAGCGTTTGTGGCGCGGTGGGAGGCAATGCCGCTGTGGGCCAGCCAGCAGCAGCTCAGCGAGGAAGTACGGCTCCAACTGCGCCGGCAGCGGCTGCAAAACAACCCCGTGGGGCTGGCCAATTCCCTGCGCGGCATGGGCACCGGGGCGCAGCCGTCGCTCTGGAACGCGCTGCCCAATCTGCACCTACCCACGCTGCTCATGGTTGGCGAATTAGACAGCAAATTCGTGACGATCAACAAAAAAATGGCGGCCACTTTGCCTGACGGCCGTCTCCACATCATCCCCCAGGCCGGCCACACAACCCATTTGGAACGACCGAAACTGTTTGCAACGGCCGTCAATAACTTTCTAACGGCATCACACTTTTAACGTTTGCGTCCAGGCAACAACGGCCGTTAACTCCCACGCTTTCCCTTTGGCCAACGCGGCGGCCACTTCATCTGGCCTGAGCTGGCCGGCCAACGTGTGGAACAGGTCCCCCACCTGCTGGCGAATGCTGCCGTCGGCAGCAGAGTGATGCTGCACAAACGCTGCCAGCGCCGCTGCCTCGGCCACCTTCCCGGTCTCATGTAGCCACTGCACCAGGCCAGCCATCGCCTTCAGCAAAAGGGGCAAAAATTGTATCGTCGCGGCAATTTCAACGGCCTGGAGCAGCAGCTTCCTGGCTTGAGGCAGCCGCCCCACCGCCAGCGCCACATGGCCCAGATTACACAGAGAAACGGCCGTTCCCCGTTGGTCCCCCATTTCCTCACACAGTGACAGGCTGTTCTTAAAAAGCGTTTCTGCCCTGGGGTAATCCTCCAGCGCCAGCGCCACTTCCCCCACCCGCACCGATGAGACAGCAATCCCCCACGGATCACCAATCTCCTGGAACAGCGCCAACGCCTGCTGCCCCCATGCCTGCGCTTCTGGCAAGGCATCCTGCTGCCGGGCCAAGCTCGCCAGGCTACTGCATAAAATGGCTCGACCTAAGCGGTCGTTAATTTGCTCGCAAATGGTCAGGCTCTGCCGGTAATGCGCCTGGGCCTCGACAAAAGCCCCCTCAGCTTCGGCCAGCCGCCCCTGCACCTGCAAGGCAATCGACAACTGCCGCTGGTCACCGCTGCGGCGCAGCAGGATCAAACTTTCATCAATCAGCCGGCGAGCTGCCTGGTAAGTGCCCTGCTCACGCAGCAGCACAGCCAGGTTAACCAGCGTTTTAGCCTGCATCTCGTGGTCCTGGGCCTGACGGCTGACCCTCAAACTATGCCGATAATATTCTTCTGCTTGCCGGTAAGCCCCCTGGGCGTAAACAGCCAGGCCCAAATGGTTTAGCACAAGCGCTTCTTCTGCCGGCATCGCCTGTTGTTGCAAGATTTCCAGGCTTTTTTGCAAGGTTTTTACGGCCGTATCCATCAAACTCAGCCGCTCCTGAAAAAATCCCAGGCGGGCCAGTAAACGAGCCAGCAGCGGCTGAGAATCGGCCGTTTTGGCCCGGCGCCGCCATTGGGCCACCGCCTCTTCAAAGCTGGCCTCACCCTCCGTAAACCAGCCGCGCACGTCATAAAAACGGTGCAGCGGCATGACAGCCTGGTCAATTTCGGCGGCGCTGCCGTGAGCCAGCAGCCAGTGCCAGGCGGCGCGTACATTGTCTATTTCCAGTTCGATGGCTTGCAGCGCCTGCGGCTCATCGCTGCCGCCGAGCAAGCTGTCTTGCTGCTGTAAAAAACGGGCAAAGTAGCGGCCAAATTGGGTTTGGACGGCCGTTGTACCCGTCAACCTTTCGGCGGCAAACTGGCACAGCAGCGGGTGCAGCTGATACCGGTCCTCCATCCGCTTCAGCATCGATTTGTCCAACAAGGCAAGCAGCTCCTTCGTGGAGGCGGCGGCAACTGCCCCGGCTGCCGCCGCGGTGAAACTGCCGGGAAATAAAGAGAGCCGGGCAAAGACGCCTTGCTCCTCGGCCGACAACTGCTGCCAGGCGCTGCTAAAAACGGCCCGCAGGCTGCCATGCCGCTCGGCTGAAGCTTCCTGAGATGCCTCGCGGCGCAAAAAGTCGAGGGTTTGCCCAATTTCGGTGGCGATCTGCTGCGGCGAATGGGTGGCCAGGCTGGCGGCTGCCAGCTCAATGCCCAGCGGCAGCCCATCAACCAGCCGGCAAATGTGGCGCACCAGGTCTAACGTCTCAGCGTCGGGGGCAAAATCGAGCTGGGCCTGGGCAGCCCGATTCAGGAACAGCTTCAGGGCGGCCGTTTCTGTAAGCGGCAGCCCGGACAGCATCAGCAGTTGTTCCATCTGGTAATTAAACCGTTCGCGCGAGGTGACGATGAGGCACACCTGGGGCGCTTGCTGCAAGATGGCCGGCAGCAAATCGGCCGCGTCTGCCATTGAGGGAGCCAGCAGGGTCTCGGCATCATCCAACAGCAAAAGCAGCTCTTTGTGGCGCAGGTAGTTCAGCAGTTGCTGCTGAGGCGGTTCCGGCCCGCTAAGAGGCACGTCGAGAGCCGCCACCAGTGTGGAAATGAAGGTTGTCGGGGAATCAACGGCCGTCAGTGAAACCAGGGTAACACCGTGCAGGAAATCGTGGGCCCATTCACGAACAGCTTGCAGCGCCAACCACGTTTTACCCACGCCGCCTGGCCCGGTGATGGTCAGCCAACGGCCGTTGGCATTGGTCAGATGCTGATTGATCTGGTTAAGCTCCGCTTCACGTGCCACAAAGTCGGTTTCTGTAAAGGGCAGAACAGGCGGGTTGGTGACGGCCGTGGCAATGCGGTCAGCCAACGCCTGGGTTGTTGGCGTCGGCGCCACACCGAGTTCGTCGGCCAAACGGCGACGACAGCGGTCATATTCAGCCAAAGCTGCCTGGGTCTGCCCCTTGCGGGCCAAAAGCAGCATCAGGGTGCGGCTGGCCGCCTCGCTGAGCGGCTCCAGCGCAACCAACTGCCGGGCATAAACGATGCCGCTGTCATACTTTCGCTGTTGCAGCCCGTTTTTTGCCAGAAGATGGAGAGCACTGACAACAATCTGCCGCGACTGTTCGCGCTGAAGGGTCACCCAGGCCATGAACTCCGGGTTGTCTGGCAAGGCCAGATCGTCCAGAAAAGGACCGCGATAGAGGGTAACGGCTGCGGTTCTCATCTCCTCCGTGGCCGTTTCCCCAGGCAGCAGCCGTTGCAGTTCGGCCACGTCCAGCCAGCGTTCATGCTGGTCGTCTAAACCAACCATTTGCCGTTCGGTCACCAGATGGTCCGGCAGTTGGCGGCGCAGTTCAGACAAGGTTTTTCGCAAATTGGTCAATCCCTGTTCGATCGTGCTGTCTTGCCAAAAGTAGGTGGTCAACACCTCGCGGTTAACGGGGCGCGGCTGGCAAGCGAGATAAACTAGCAGCAGTTGTGCCTTGCGGGAGAGGGTATCGGTGAGGGAACGGCCGTCCAGTTCAATCATTAACGCACCCAGGGTGTGAATGACAAGCTTGCTCATAAGGCAGTCCAACTCATGCCAAACCGGACGGTTCCGGCTGGGGATACAGCCACGGCTGGGTCAGCAGCGCTTCTACCCGCTGCTTCAAATCATCTTCGAGCCAGGCAGCCGCATCGGCCTGCGCTGAGGCCAACACATCGGGGGGCAGCCGCTCAGCCAAACGGGCCAACGGTGGCCCGATTTTGTCCCGGACACTTTGATTGCTGCCCGGATAGGTTTGTACGTAGTAAAACATGGTGGCGGCCAGGGTTTGGTTGGTGGGCGGAACGGCCGTATCGGCCCACAAACAAGCCAATCCTGTGAGACAATAAAGCAGGCGGTCGGTGCTTTGCGCAGCGAGGCTGAGCTGCATCACGCGCCGCCAGCGGCGTTCAGACCGGGCGTACTCCCCCTGCACATGAGCCAGTTCGGCCAGGTTTCCCAGGCAAAAAAGCACGCCAAGCTGATCGCCCAACTTCTGGCTAATGCCTAAACTTTCCGCATACAGTTCGCCGGCCCGTTCATATTGGGCCAGTTCGTGGTAAGCGGTGCCCAGGTTGGCCAGGGTGATGGCAATGCCCAGCGGCAGCCCAATCTCTCGCTTGATGACCAAACTTTCTTCGTAATAGGTAATCGCCCGCTCAAACGCTTCCAGGTTACAGGCCAGATTGCCCAAATTGTTGAGCGTGTTGGCCATGCCGTGTTTGTGCCCCAGTTCGCGCTTGAGGGTCAGGGCCTCCAGATAAAGTGGTTCGGCCTCAGCGTAGGCGCCAGTCCAATAATGCACCACCAGGGCCAGACCGCTGAGCGCCTGGGCAATGCCCTGCGGGAATTCAAGCTGGCGGTAAAGGTTCAGGCTTTGGCTAAAGGCATTTTGCGCTTTTTCCGGCTGGCTCAACTGCACATGCAGTTGGCCCAGCCTGTGCCAGACGTCGGCCAGGCCGCGTTGGTTTTCGGCTTCCTGGTAAAGTTGCAAACTTTGGTTTAGCTGTTGTTCAGCCTGGTCTAGCTGGCCCCGGATGAGAGCCAGGTTACCCAGTTCGCGATAGCAAGCGGCCGTTTCCAGTGGCACATCTTGGTTTTGGGCTTTTTCCAGGGCGGTGGTCAGGGTGTAAGCGGCCGTTTCATACGCTGCCAGCCCGCACAAAAATGCGCCTCGTTCGGTCAGGCATTGAATCAGGAGCCGGTTACCTTCTGGCGTTTCGCCTGCCTGGGATCCATCCAGGCAGGTGATGGTGCGTTCCAGCCAGCCGGACGCTTCCTGGTACAGGCCATTGATGGCAAAGTAGCGGCAAAGCGCAGGCACAAGCTGCGCCAGCAGGGGTACCTTTGCCTGATCTATGCCCCACTGCCAGGCGCGGCGGGCGTGGGGCAAAATCTGCCGAATCGTTTGCAGCGCCTCGTTTTGCCGGGCGCCGTCCAGGTCTGGTTGAAGCTGGTGGAGGAGACGGCCGTAATAATTGGTATGGTTGGCTTGAAGCTGCGCTGTGTCTTCATATCCGGCCAGCTTTTCCTGGCCGTAGTGACGCAGCAGGTTGTGCATCTGGTACTGGTTTGTCTCTCCGGGCCGCAGCAGCCCTTTTTCCATCAGCTTTTGCAACCCGGCAGCCGTCACGCCGGTAATGGTTTGGGCGGCTACGGCCGTAAAAGGAGCGGGGAAAATGGTTAGACGGGCAAAGGCCGCCTGTTCTGTGGGAGAAAGCAGCGCCCAGGTGCAGTTGAACAGGGCGCGCAAACCGCGATGACGGTCTGGCCGGTCACGACTGCGGCTGGTGAGGAAGTCGGGGTCCTGGCGAAGCTGAAGGGCAATTTGAGCCGGGGTAAAGGCACGCACGGCTCTGGCAGCCAGTTCCACGCCCAACGGAAGCCCATCCACAAAGCGGCAGATTTGGCAGATATGTGGCAGGGATTCGGCCGTCAGGCTGAAGTGGGGCACCACCTGGCGGGCGCTGCTTGCAAACAGGCGCAGGGCCGGGTACCGGTTGGCGCTCTCTTCGGTGGCAGTGCCGGTTGGATAGGCCAGGCCGCTGAGCGGCAGAGTGGTTTCTTGGGGCAGGTTGAGCGGCAGTTGGGCGGTTACCAGACATTTGATTTTTGGCGCGTGGGCCAGAACCGTTTTTAAAAAGCCGGCCGCAGGGACAAACTGCTCAAAGTTGTCCAGCAGCAGCAGCATCTCTTTTTGGCTCAGATAGTGAATAAGCTGTTTTTGCAGGGGTTGTTTCTCACTGAGTGGGAACTGGAGCACGGCGGCGAGCGCGGTGATGAGGGCTTCCTGGGGATTGGCGCCGGGCGTCACGTTTTCCAGTGAAACGAAGTAAACGCCATGTTGAAAATCGGTGAGGCAGCGGCCGGCGGTGTGCAGCGCCAGGCTGGTTTTGCCGATACCGCCAGGACCGGTAAGGCTGAGCAAGCGAACGGCCGTCTCTTCCAGCAGGCGGCTTATCTGGCCACTCTCAGCTTCGCGGCCAACCAGTTTTGGCAGGACGTAGGGAAAGTTGAAGGGCTGCTGCGGCGCTTCGCGAATGCGCTGGTGCAGTTGCACCGTTTCCGGGGCCGGCGGCACGCCAAGCTCTTCTTCTAAAATGCGCCGGCACTCTATAAATTGGGCAAGGGCCAGGCTGCACTGCCCGCGCCGGGCATGCAGGCGCATGGCCAGGCGATGGGCTGTCTCCGCCAGCGGGTTCAGGGCCAGCCAGCGAGACATGTAAGGGAGCGCCTCTTCATAGGTTCCCTGGTGAAAATGGTGGCTGGCTAGCTGGCGCAAAACGCCAAGTATCACCTGCTGGTGCCGTTCCCGTTCCAGGGTCGCCCATTCATCAAAGTGGTAGCTGTCGCGCAGGTAAAAACCAGCTAAAAAGTCACCGTGGTAGAGGGAAACGGCCGTTGCCAGCGCGTCCGGGTCATCTTCAGCAGCCAGTTGTGAAAATTCGGTCACGTCCAGCCAGACGTCAGCCGCCGGATCTAAGGCAACGCTTTGGCGATCAATCAGTAAATAAGGGGCCAGATCGCGACGCAGTTCGGAGAGCAGCTTGCGCAGGTTGGCTGCGGCCTGTGACGGCTCACTTTGTGGCCAAAAAAAGGCGGCTAATTCTTCGCGGGAAAACGGCCGTTCCCCACAAGCCAGGTAAGCTAACGCGCTCTCTGCCTTGCGCGTCTTCAAAGTGATGGGGTTGTTATCCAGTCGCAGGCTAAAACCGCCCAGGAGTTCGATACGCAATGTTGTCACGGCGCTTTCCCACTTGTTTTGTTTTCACAGCCGACCGGTAGCTCTTTTCAGAAAGGGAACGCTTTGGGATCGCCCCCCCGTTAAAGTGAAGTCATAAACCGATTCACACACAGCCTCAGGCATCAATACATCATGATTCTACGTGGTTTGGTAGCAAATTTCAATTGGACTAAGGAGATCTGTATTATGAAACGTAAACGAACTGTATTCATTTTATTGCTGCTGTTTTTAGCGCTGGCCGCCTGTGGCAGCGGCGAAGAAGTCGATCCGGCCGAGTTTGACACCATTGAAAGTGAAGTCATCGGTGTTGAAATTGGTTACCCCGATGAGTGGGTGGCCGAAGTAGACGAGTTCGGTGACCTGTACATTGCGTCTGATGAGGCGCTGTTAGACGAGGATGCCGAGGCTGTGCTGGAAGGCGCTCTGGTTACGATCACTTCGTTCGACGCCGAGATGTTATCTTTACTGAGTGATGACCTGGACCTTGATGATCCGGTCGGCATTGTGAATCTGTTTGTCGAATTGGCAACGGAAGAAGATGAGGAGCTGGAATTTACCGTGACCGAGGAGGCAACGGCCGTTACCCTGGACCGCGAGCCCGGTGCGACGATAACCCTGGAAGTTACCGACGATGATGTGAATGGCGTGGCTTATTTTACGGCCGTTGTCGATGACGACCGCGTCGTTTACATCTTTGGCGCGGCCGAAGAAAGCGAAAGCAGCTTTGCCAACATTTACAAAGCGATGTTGAGCACGCTGGACATCAGCAACCCGTCCCCCGCTGCGGCCGAATCAGACCCCGTCATAGCCGAGGAAGAGCCGGCGGAGGACGATGCCGCCGCTGTGGTGGAGGAAACAGAGACAGAGCCAGAACCGGAGCCGGAGACTGAACCCGAACCGGCCGTCGAACTGGGCGAAGAAATTCGCAGCGCCGAGGGTGGCTTCTCGTTCAACACCGTTCCCGGTTGGGAAACAGAGGAACTGTTCGGCCTAGCTTCCGCCAGCTCCCCGGATGCCGAGGAAAACAAGGGGCCCATCATCTTCTTCGTTGGCGCCTTGACCGATGAGGAAATGAGCCTCGATGACGGATTCGCCGAGTTCATGGCCAGCTTCTCTGAAGACGAGCAGCAAATGGAAGTCGTAGACACCTTCGAGACTGAAATCGCCGGCATTGCCGCCCGTGGGGCCAACGTCACCAACACCGCGGAAGATGGCACCCCGCTGACCGGGCAAATCCTCTTTACCATGGCTTCGCCGGAGCAAACCTTCGTCGCCTTCGGCTTTGCCCCCACCGACCGCTGGGACGCTGAAACCGCAGCCTGGTTCGACGCCGTTGTAAATTCTGTCTCCTTCTTCCCGCCTGAACTGGAGGCCGCTGATGCCACTGACGTTGAGGTGCGCCAATGGGCCATGGGCGCAGCCGCCAGCTCCCAATACAGCGAACCTGGCTGGTCTGCCCAGCAAGCCACCGGCGAACCCGACCTCT
>CALBTC010000345.1 GCA_937967805.1 uncultured Anaerolineaceae bacterium | reverse complement strand
TTGACATCCGTATAATAAAAAGCACGCAAGGACACACAACTTTTTCTCCTTTTATAAAGAGCTCCGGGACCCCCTCCCCCGGAGCTCTCCTCTTTTTCCCAACATGCACCTGTCATGCCTGCGCAGGTGGGCATCCACAAAATGTGGCATACAACGTGCTAGCTAAGGGCGCATTCCCAAGAGCGTATAAATAAACATGTTGTCTAAATAAGCTGTGTTATAATCCCGCTTTTGTTTGACCAAAATTCAACAATTCAAGAGAGCATTATGCAAAAAACGACAATGCAAGAAACGGCCGCCCCAGAAACGGCCGCCCCCCCAAAAAAACAGCGCACCCTTCCTGAATACCTGGGAATCGTGGCCCGTGGCATCTGCATGGGCGCCTCAGATATCGTGCCCGGCGT
The DNA here is from genome assembly GCA_937967805.1 of uncultured Anaerolineaceae bacterium. The sequence continues at coordinate 12,323 of CALBTC010000345.1, read as the reverse complement.
CTCTGGTGGCACGATGGCCTTCATTCTCGGCATCTACGAAGAACTCGTTGACTCCATTCGCACCATTGGCCGTCCCAACTTCCTGCAGGCAGCCCTCAAGTTTCGCCTCAAAGAGGTTTTTCAGATTCTCAACTGGGAATTTCTGCTTTCCATTGCCATAGGCATTCTCATTGCCATCATCACGCTTTCCAGCGCCCTGGAATCGCTGCTGCTGAACCAGCCTGTTTATTTGTGGAGCTTTTTCTTTGGCCTCGTGCTGGCCTCCGTTTTGGTGGTGAGTAAACGGGTGAAGCAGTGGCAGCCGACCCTTTTTGCCGTTTTGCTGGTAGGCGCGGTCGGCGCTTACCTGCTGGTGGGCCTGGTGCCGGTGCAAACCCCCAACGACTGGTGGTTTCTCATGCTCAGCGGCGCGGTGGCCAGCTGCGCCCTGATCCTGCCCGGTGTTTCCGGCGCATTTTTGCTGGTGCTGCTGGGGAAATACCAATATGTTTTGGGGGCGGTGAATGATTTACGCGGGGGTGATTTTGGTGCGGCCGTTCCTATCATCTTTGTTGGCATCGGTGCCGTCATTGGCCTGGTGACCTTTGCCCAGGTTTTAAGCTGGCTCTTCAAACGATACCATGATCTTACCGTCGCCCTGCTCATTGGCCTGATGGTAGGCAGCCTGCGCAAAATCTGGCCCTGGAAAATGGACCTGGACTGGCTGCGTGACTCCTTAGGCAATTTTGTGCTGGACAGTGAAGGGCACCGGCTTGTCATCAAGCAGGCCAACGTGCTGCCAGATTTTAGCAGCAGCGCTGGCCTTACTGAATTTGCCATTGCCCTCGTATTGGCGCTCGTTGGCATCGGTGCTATCCTCTTTATCGATCGCCTGGCTGCCCGTATGGAAACGAACGCGTAGGTCAATTTTGCAAATTTAACCAACAGTTCAGAACCCAAAGAGACATTATGAGCCAACGAAAAAACCAGAGTATCAAAGCCGTTTTGTTTGATATGGACGATACCTTGATCGACTGGTCAGGGCTGCAAGGCAGCATGGCGGCTGTGGAAACGGAACACATGCAAAATGTCTACCATTACCTGGTCGAATCAGGTCATGACCTGCCTCCCTTTGAAACGTTCTGGCGCCAGTTCCGCGAAACCTTGATTCAAGCATGGACAGAAGCCAAAAAAGAGTGGACTATGGTCTCTTTCGCCCAGGCTATGCAGGATTTCCTGCTTGCCTGTGGCCTGGATGAAGCCCAGATTGACATTGATGCCGTCCTGCGCGCCTACAGTTGGAACACCGTGCCCGGCGTTGTTCCCTTCGACGACACGCTTCCCGTGCTGAAACAGCTTAAAAATGATGGCTACAAAATTGGCCTCATCACCAACGCCATGCAGCCGATGTGGATGCGCGATGTGGAGCTGCGCGCCTACGGCATTCTAGACTATTTGGACGTACGGCTTACCTCTGGCGACGTGGGATTTATGAAACCCCATCCCCAGATTTACCGGCGCGCTTTAGAGCTGCTGGCGGTAGAGCCAGAAGAAGCCGTTTTTGTAGGTGACCGCCCGGCCAACGATATTGCCGGGGCTAACGAAGCAGGCATCACCAGCGTGCTGATGTCGCCACCCCATTTGGAGCGCGAACTGAACGGCGCACGGCCGAATTACACCATCGCCAATCTTACAGAACTGCTGCCAATTTTAGAGGAGTTAGAAGGTGACTTATGAGTAAACCCGGAAGAAATGACCCCTGCTACTGCGGCAGCGGCCTGAAATATAAAAAATGCCACATGAAGGCAGACCAGGAAGCTGAAAAAGAGCGCAGCCAGATTCAGCGCGCCGCCGGCTTCATCCGGCGCGACCTGCTCAAATTTGCCCGCGACGAGCGCTTTGCCGAAGATTTCGCCAACGCCCTGCCCCTCTACTGGCATGAATATTACGACGCGTCTAATGCCGAGCAGATGAGTCAGGGCGAGGCGCTGCGTTTCTTCGACTGGTTTGTGTTTGATTACACGTTGGCCGACGGTCAGCGTCTGATCAATTTGTATGCCCAAGAGCAGATGGACGATCTGTCCACGCACCAGCAACAAGTCGCCGCCGATTGGCTGGAGGCAGGACCGGTGACGCTTTACGAACTGACGGCTTACGAAGGTCAGGTTTTACAGCTGCGCGACTACTTCACAGATGAGACGTTTGATGTGTACGAAGCCGGCGGGCGCGGCAACGTCGAGCTGGGTGAACTGATACTCACCCGATTGGTGCCTGTGGCCGATCGTTTGGAATTTAGCACAACGGCCGCTTACCTGCCCCGTGCCGAAATCACCGACGTCAAAGAAAAAATCGAAGCGGCCAAAGAAGCATTTCAGGCAGATAACCCCGACGCCGGCCACACCAAATTTATGCGGCGGCACAGCCACCTGCTGGTGCACCACGCCCTGCTGGAAGCCAAAAACCAGGGCCGCCCCCCCGTGGCCCGCCTCGACCCCGACCGCAGCGACAAGAAAACGCAAAAAATTGCCCAGGGCATGGCCCGCTTCAAACGATGAGCAAACAACTGCTGGTCCGTCCCCAAAAAACGCCGCTGCAAGGCGTCATCTCCGTGCCCGGCGACAAGTCAATCAGCCACCGGGCCGTGATGCTGGCCTCGCTGGCCGAAGGCACCAGCCACATACGCCGCTGGCTGCCGGCCGGGGACACGCTGGCCACGCTGCAAATCATGCAGAAGCTCGGCGTCTCCGTACAGATCGACAAGCGGTCGGACATTGCCTGGGATTTAACCATCGAGGGACGCGGGCTGCACGGCTGGCAAGCGGCGCAGAAGCCGCTGGACTGCCGCAACGCGGGAACGGGGATGCGCCTGCTGGCCGGGCTGTTGACCGGACAAAACTTTGCCAGCGTACTGGACGGCAGCGATCAATTACGTAAGCGTCCCATGCGCCGCATCACCGATCCATTGAGCGAGATGGGGGCAAATATTATGGCCGAAAACGGCCGTGCCCCCCTCACCATTACCCCCAGCCACCTGCACGGCATTGAATACCGCATGAACGTGGCCAGCGCCCAGGTGAAAAGCGCCATCCTGCTGGCAGGACTGTATGCCCAGGGTGAATCCCGCGTCTACCAGCCCGGCCCGGCCCGCGACCACACGGAGCGGATGCTGCAAGCCATGGGCGTGCCCATTCGCACCGAGGAAGATTGGGTGATTTTGCCGGCGGCGCCGGAAGGTGGGTGGCGGTTACGGCCGTTAGACCTCACCGTCCCCGCCGATCCCTCCTCAGCTGCATTTCCGCTGGTGGCGGCGGCCATCGTGCCCCATTCGCAAATCACCATCGCCGGCGTGGGCCTCAACGAAACCCGCACCGGCATTTTAGACATGCTGCAAGCGATGGGGGCCGATCTCACCGTACACAACGAACATCTCAGCGGCGGCGAGCGGCTGGGCGACCTGTCCGTCTCCTTTAGCGAGCTGCACAGCACCAGCGTTAGTGGCGACACAGTCGTGCGCGGCATCGACGAGCTGCCCATTTGGGCTGTGGCCACCACCCAGGCCGCCGGCGTCAGCCAGGTGAGCGATGCCGCCGAACTGCGCGTGAAGGAAGTAGACCGCATCTCGGTGCTGGCGGGCGAGCTGCGCAAGCTGGGCGTGGAAATGATGGAAAGTCCCGACGGCTTCTCGGTGGCCGGGCCAATGCGGCTGTTTGGCGGCGAGGTAGACAGCCACGACGATCACCGGCTGGGCATGTCCCTGGCCGTGGCCGGACTGGTGACCCACGGCCTCACCCTGGTCCACGACGCCGGCTGCATCGCCGACAGCTTCCCCGGCTTTGTGGAAATGATGCAATCCCTCGGCGCGAATATAGAGTGGATTGAACGGTGATCGGTCATCGGTAGGTCGGTAATCGGTAAAAGCCATACCGATTACCGCTCACCGATTACGGATTACCGAATACCGATTACCGAAAAATGATCCCAATCAACGGCAAGACCCAACTTATCGGCCTTATTGGCTGGCCTGTTTCCCACAGCTTTAGCCCGGCGATGCACAATGCGGCAGCGCAGACGCTGAGGCTGAACTGGGTCTACGTACCGCTGCCGGTTGCCCCCGACAATGTAGCAACTGCCGTTTCTGGCCTGGCCGCTCTTGGTTTTCGCGGCGTTAACGTGACCGTACCGCACAAGCAAGCCGTCATACCGCTGCTGGACGAGTTGGAACCGGGCGCACAGGCGATTGGCGCGGTGAATACGATTGTGGTGAGCGAAAACGGCCGTCTCACCGGACACAACACCGACTGGTCCGGCTTTCTGGCCGACTTGCAGGCGCATGATGTTTCTGTAGCTGGACGAGATTGTTTGCTGTTGGGCGCCGGCGGTTCGGCCCGCGCCGTGGCCTATGGACTGGCAAAATCAGGGGCTCGCGTGTATATTTTGGCCCGGCGGGTGGCTCAGGCAGAACAGTTGATTGGGGATTTACGGCCGTATCTACCCCCAACACAGCTTACCCGCCAACCTCTCACCGAACTGGCCAACGTGGCCCCCACCCTCACCGCCCCACTCATCATCAACAGCACGCCGCTGGGAATGACGCCCAACCAAACGACTACTCCATGGCGATCCGACCTGCCCTTCCCTACCGAGGCTATCGTGTATGATCTGGTGTACAACCCGCGCCAAACCCGATTCATGCAGCAGGCGGAAGCGGCCGGCTGCCGGGCGATCAACGGATTGGGGATGCTGGTGCAGCAGGGGGCCAAAGCATTTGCCTTATGGACGGGGATAGAGCCGGACACGGCCGCTATGGCCGCTGCTATTGATGATTCTGGGTAATTCTAAGTGCCGATAAATACAAATCGTTGGTTGTAGCCGCAGTTTCTTACTGCGCTCCAGAGGCGCTGAAAGAATCCGCGGCTACGCACCCAACCAGGTTTGTTGAGTGACCTACTGATTGCTGACCTACTGATCACCGATTACCAAATACCGGTCACGGTTGGGCCGTGCGCAGATGCCACTGGCCACGGGTGGCAAACGCCACATCACGGGCCAATGCTTCGGCCGTTTGATACCGATTCTCAGGGGATTTGGCCAGCGCCCGGCCGATAATCTCATCCCACATGGCAGGCAGTTCGGTAATAACGCTGCGCACGCTGGGGATGGGTGCATGAATATGGGCCGACGCAGTACGGGAGGGCGTGGCAGCCCGGAACGGATGCCTTCCGGTGAGAATGAGGTAGAGGATGACGCCCAAAGAGTAAATATCGGAACGGCCGTCCACCCGCAAACGCTGCGCCTGTTCCGGGCTCATATACTCCGGCGTCCCCACCAGCAGTGTGCCGGTAATGCCTGATTTGCGCTGGGTAAATTTGGCCAGCCCAAAATCCGTCAGAAATGCTTCGTTCGCCTGGTTAAACAAGATATTCGAGGGCTTCACATCGCGATGGACAATGCCTCGCCGGTGGGCGGCATCAAGCCCTTCGGCAATGCGCCCCATCAGGTCGCACAGCTCTTGCCGGGTAAGGCCGCGCTGCTTCAGCCGGCTTTTTAGCGAGCCATTGGGCATATGCCGCATCACAATGTAAGGCTGGACGCCATGCAGGCCAAAATCATAAATGGGGACAATGGTGGGATGCTCCAAAGAAGCAATCGCTTCTGCTTCCTGGTAAAAGAAGTCGAGGAAAAGCGGGTCTTGCGTTAATTCATAGGCCAAAATTTTAACAGCGATAAGCCGCTTAATAAACGGGTCCCGCGCCAGATAGACAGACGCCATTTCGCCATTACCCAACTCCTCAATGATTTCATATCGGCCAATTTTTACCATTGTGCCATTAACTTGCCATTCTATCATCTCACCAAAGTCATCCTATCAAATTGACCCTCGAGACGATATAGGACATTCTTCTGCAATTTTCTCCTATTGCTCGTTTGTCAGTTATCTGTTGGTCGGCTGGCAGTTTTGGGAATGCCAATTCGCCTATGATACGGGTGCGCCGCTTTTTAAACGGCCGTTTCGTGTTTGTTCTTGCAAAATTGGAGGTGGGTGATGCTATCTGCCATGAATCCCCTGCTGGTTTTATGGGGCATTGTTGTTGTAACGGGTGTATTGTTCTTCTGGCGCTTTTTGCGCTTTGCCTTATCTACCTGTGATGCCGATAATACCACGCATGGTTTGGCGCATCTATTTTGCCTGCTCCTGCTGTTAGCAGGTTTGGCCCTGGGCGTGATAATTAGCAACATACCGGTACACTGATTGCGATTCATAAATTAAACCGGTAATAAAAGGAGCACCGAATCGCTTAAATGAACCTGAAGCTTGATCCGGGCATTTAGCGATTTAATTTAATTTCTTCAGGTTCATAAGTGTAATGGATTTTCTTAATAGTACAATAACTGTGCCTCTGCTTTTGTGTTTTTTTGTTACAATAGCTGCATTGTTTGCGCCTGTAATGCTTCTTGTCCGTGTGCCTGAAATGAACTATCGGCTGCATGAATTCATCAAACGCTGAAAGCTTGCCTTCCCACATTGGTCGGTACCAGATCCGATCGTTGCTAGGCCGTGGCGGCATGGCGGTGGTTTACCTTGCCTTCGATCCGTACATAGAACGGCAGGTTGCTATCAAAGTTTTGCTGAAAGATCGCAGCTATGACGACAACCTGCGCACCCGTTTCAAGCGAGAAAGCCGCATGGTGGCTTCGCTCAATCATCCGGCTATCGTGCCCGTGTATGATTTTGGCGAAGAGGACGAACAACCTTACCTGGTGATGCGCTACATGGAGGGCGGCTCGCTGCGGGAACGACTCAAACACGCCCCATTGAGCCTGGCAACCGTCGCCTCCATCCTTAACCAGATTGCCCCGGCGCTGGACACCACCCATTCGCACAATATTATTCACCGTGATTTAAAGCCATCGAACATTTTGTTTGACAGCGACGATAAAGCATACCTGGCCGACTTTGGCCTGGCCAAGTTTGCCGAAGGTACCTACACCACGTTGACGCGCAGCGATGGCATGGTGGGTACGCCCGCCTACATGAGTCCCGAACAAATTCGGGCGCAGGCGCATCTGGACGGCCGTACCGATATTTACGCCCTCGGCGTCATCCTGTTTGAGATGCTGGCCGGCAAGCTGCCCTTCACCGCCGACAGCCGCTTGCCCGTGGCCCTCATGCATTTGTCTGACCCCGTGCCCGACGTCACCATGCTGAATCCCAGCCTGCCTAAATCGGTTGGTAAAATTATCGCCCAGGCCATGGCCAAAAGCCGCGAAAACCGCTTTGCCACCGCTTCTGACCTGACAACGCCGTTTGTGGAAGCAGCGCAAATAGAGTCGCTGCCGCCGGTAGAGTTCCCCAACGCACCCCCCATCATTCTCCAGCCGGAATCAGAAAGCGGCAGTTCCTCGATTAGCGGCTTTGCCGACGTAAGCGAGGATGACGGTGAAGCGCCGCTGCCGGAGTGGCTGCACGCGTGGCTGGCCGGCTGCGGTACCAAGCAAGATATTGGCCGGTCGCGCACGCGCGGCACGCTGGAAGACCGGCTGCGGGTGGGGGCTGTGCAAACCGCGGGCGGCCTGCACCTGCTGCTGGCCATCGTTGCCGACGGCGGCAGCAGCCAGCAGCACGGTCATCTGGCGGCGGAACTGGCCATCACCGAGCTGTTTAGCCAGCTTGAGCAGGCGGAAACGGCCGTTCCCGACGAAATTCCAGAACTGCTGCACCGCGCCCTGCAAAAAACCAACCGCACCCTCTTTTCGGTGTCGCAGCAGCATCGCGAGCCGCTGGTGATGCAGTCAATGGTGGCCATGGTGGCTATCCATGAAAATCGGCTGTACATGACTCACGTGGGCAACGGCCGTATCTACCTGCTGCGGCAGCACAGACTGCACCGGCTCACCCGCAACCTGCCACCGGCAGTAACTGCCGGCAACGGCAAGCCGCACGCCAACGACAGCCATAGCCAGCACAGCAGCGCCATCGGCCTGGCGCCGGAGCTGCACATCGATCTTGGCCTCTACCTGAGCAACAACGAAGACGAAACGGCCGCACGGCAAAACCAGGGGCTGCTGCTGCAAGCCAATGACCGTTTGCTGCTCTGCTCCGACGGCCTCATCACGCCCAATGGCAGACGGCGCAGGCACCGCCGTCTGCGGCGGGTCATCTCGGAGCACCCGCCGGCAGAAGCGGCCAAAATTTTGGTGCAGGATGCGCTGGACCGAAGCGTGCCGGATAACGTGACGGCCGTTGTGCTGCAAGCACCGGGCACCGTCCTCCATGTTCCAATGTATCTGAAACGGCCGTTCCAGATGGCGGCTGCTGCTTTTTCTACCGTTGCGCTCATTGTTTTGCTGCTGCTCATGTCCAACCGGACCCAACCCGATGGCGTCTTTTTCCCACCCGGTACGGCGACGCAGATCGCCCAAATTATTGAGGGGCTGACGGCAACGGCCGTGAACGGTCCGGCTCAGATACCACCCACGGAAATTGCCCCGCTCATTGCTCCGGCAGACGTGCCGGAGCCGGGGTTTGCCGTCATTTTTGCCGCCGGGGAAGGCGCGCTGTTCCGTCCCAGCGGGGCCACCGAGTGGCAGCCGGCCAGGTCCGGGGACCTGGTGCGCATTGGGCCGGATGCGGCTATTCAATCCGGCAGCGACCGCATGGGCGTGGTCCTGTCTGACGGCGCAGAGCTATATCTGGCGGCCGAGGCGGAGCTGATGCTCAACGGGGTTAATCAGGCCGAAGATGAAAATAGGGCAACGCAAGTTTCTTTGCTGTACGGCCGTATGCTCATCCATTACAAAAATGCCGATCCCCACAGCTTTGAACTGGACGTGCCGTCAGAGGCGATGGCCCTGTTGAACACGGCCAATAATGTGGCGGGGGTGATATATGATGCGGAAACGGCCGTCTTGGAACTGGACTGCTTCACGGGCAGCTGCCGCCTGCGCAACTCGCGCAACAGCCAGCTGCTGCTACCCACCGGGCGCTACGGCGTGGTAAACGGAACTAACCTGACCACCCGCAGCGCGGCGCGGGTCACACTTTACTGCGATCTGGCCCCCACGCTGGTGGCCTGCCCCACGCCCACGCCCATACCCACCCAAACGCTGCCCCCTATTGTGCAAACGGTCATTGCGGCGACGGAAACGGCCGTGGCCCAAACCGCTTCACCTACCCCCAGCCCCACGCCCTCCAACACGCCAACGCCCAGCCCGTCCCCGTCCATAACGCCGCTGCCCACCGTCACAGCGCAGCCCGGCGCAACCAACACATCCCTGCCACCAGGCAATACACCTGCTCCGACCACCCAGCCTCCCGGTGCAACGCCCTTGCCCACAGCCAGACCCAGCAGCACCCCCACACCAGTAACGCCACCATCGCCTACAACCCCGCCACCAAGCAGCACGCCACTTCCCCCTACCAATACGTCTATCCCTCCGACAGACACACCTATCTCGCAACCCACATCGCGGTTCACCGCCACGCCGCTGCCCACCTTCACTCCAACCAAAAACCCCAACACGTAATTTTGACGCACCATCCAGCCAGGAAACTCGATTCAGGCACAGACACACTTTAATGGCATCCCATGTCGGTTATTGGGGAGGCAATGAGAAGGAAAAGCTTTAGAAAGGAATCATCATGAATAACTACAATGATCTACTTAAAAACTACCAAAAGGTAAACCGCTATAAAGATGAACTCATGGCTGTGGGCACATTTTATGAATTACCAATTTCCAATGTACCCTCAATGCATCTGGCGAAAAAAATTGTGGTCTCAGAGAAACTTTCAAGCATACTGGATATCGGGGCAAATGACCGCCGGTTTCAAAAATATTTGCCCGATCATTGTCGATATTATTCCATGGATCAGGACGAGTCATTCCCCCATGATTATCGTACTTTGCTCGACATATCAGATGATGCTAAATTTGATATGATTACAATGTTTGCTGTGGTTGAACACATTGCTCCCGAGCAATTTTTCAATCAGTTTATTCCTTTTTTTCAGCAACATCTTTCAGATAAAAACTATTTGGTCATATCTTCTAATAATATCTTTCACAACGTGGGAATCAGGTCAGATTATTCTCATGTAAAAGCGTACTCCCCCAGAGATTTGCACGCTCTTTTACGTAATTTTGGTTTTGAAAAGATTGCTGTGTATAGAATTTCACTAATGAAACCGTACTATCGTTGGTTTTTTGATCTTTTAAGCAAGACAATATTCAGACCATACGGTCTTGATTATGCACCAGAAATTTGCTGGATATACAGATACGGAAAAAAATGAACCGCACCCAATTTCGTCTTTTTAACCTGTCCGTGTTGCTTGGCCTGGGACTGGTTGCCTGTTTTGGCCGCACCACGCCGCCGGGTCCAGATATGGCCGGAGGCGGCTACGAAAATGCCGGGTATGAATACTTTCACTGGCGAGAAGGGCTGGATATTTTGATCTGGCATGACGCCGTCACCAGCTCCTTCTGCAACAGCAGCGGCTCGACCAGCTCAGACACCCACATGGTGCGGTGCCAGGCCGTATCTGAAGACGGGTTTGAGTTGTTCTGGCAAATTGGGACGGCCGACGGCCGTACCGCCCAACTCACCATCAACAACCAACCATTCGACCTGACAGACGGCTCCGTTTTCCTCATAGCCACAGCCGAGGATCAACTGGACATTCAGCAGTTAGAGCGTAACCTGTCCGGCGTCAATGCCGAGCACCAGAGCATCACGGATTTTAGCCTGGATGATCCTGAGATTAACCAGTTTATTCAATCCACAGCCCCAGAAGAATAAGCCGCCTCATGAGTTTTATTGCGGTAGTTTTGATCGTTACTTCTGCGTTTATGCACGCGGGCTGGAACTTTGTCAGCAAGCGGCAAAATCCGTCGCTGGCTTACTTTTTTGTGACGGCCGTTTCCGCCTCCCTGCTCATCTCCCCCGTCCTCATTTTTCACCGCCATGTTCTCCCACTGATTCCCCTTGCCGTCTGGATGTTGGTCATCGGCACCGGCCTGTCGCAAATGATTTACTTTATTGGCCTGGCCGGCGCTTACCGCCTGGGCGATCTCTCCCTGGCTTACCCGCTCATCCGGGCGCTGCCGGTGCTGCTGGTAGCCGCCATCAGCTTCCTGCTGGGCAACGGCAGCGCCATCAGCCGGCTCAGCCTGGTTGGCATGGTGCTGATTACCGCCGGCAGCATCATGCTGCCTTTGCCCCACTTCAAAAAGGTTCGCCTGCGCGACTATGTAGACGTGGTTTACCTGCTGGCGCTGCTGGCGGCGGTGGGCACCACCGGCTACACCATGCTGGACGACCAGGCGCTGCGCGAGCTTCGCGGTATCGCAGCCCTGCCGTTAACCGATAGTGAAATCACGCTGCTTTTTATTCCGCTGCAAACGGGGAGTACGGCCGTTATGCTGGGTCTGGGCACACTACTGTATCCGGCAGAACGCCGCCAGCTCAGGCCAATTCTGAAGAATCGAACCATGGTCATATCCGCCATCCTCACCGGGGTGGCCATCATGAGCACCTACGGGCTGGTCCTGGCGGCGATGGCCTACGTAAATGACGTCAGCTATGTGGCCGCCTTTCGCCAGTTGAGCATTCCCATTGGGGCAGTTCTGGGCTTGACTTTGCAGCAAGAGCCGCGCTACCGGCCAAAAATTATCGGCATCGGCGTTGTCTCGGTTGGGTTGGTGCTTGTGGGCATCGGCTGAGAAAAACGAAACCGGCCAGGTCAGTCATTACCCCGTGTTTTTCAGCCCCGAAGCAATCCCGTTGATGGTCAAGAAGATGGCGTGCAGCAACTGCTGCGCTTTGGGGCTGTCTTTTTCCGGCAAAAAGCGCAGCCGGCGCAGCAAGGCTACCTGCACAAAGTTCAGCGGATCGACGTAGGGATTGCGCTGCCGCACCGAACGCTTCAATACAGGATCGTTGTCCAGCAGCTCCCGCTGGCCCGTCACCCGCAAAATCCAGTTCACCGTGCGGCTGAACGAACTCTCAATCTCGCCAAAAATCTGCGTTCGCAGTGCCTCATCCTCCACCAAATTGGCATACAAACGGGCAATGCCCATGTCGGCTTTGGCCAGCGATACTTGAGCGTTGTCGATTACCACCTGGAAGAAGGGCCATTTTTTATACATCTCCTGCAAGCGGCGTAGATGCTCTGGTGATTTATTACCGTACGCCTCCAGCGCCTCACCCACGCCATACCAGCCGGGCAAAACGTGGCGGCTTTGCATCCAGCTAAAGCCCCAGGGAATGGCCCGCAGGCTGTCGAAGGTGGCTTTGGCAGTGCGGCGCGACGGCCGGCTGCCGATGCGCATCTGGCTGATTTC
>CALBTC010000344.1 GCA_937967805.1 uncultured Anaerolineaceae bacterium | reverse complement strand
ACGCCATCGGCATCAATTTTGCGCGTGTCGCTGAGGCTGAACACCTGGAAACCGCCGCTGTCGGTGAGGATGGGGCCGTCCCATTGCATAAATTTATGCAAACCGCCCAGCTCTTTGACCAGGTCATCGCCGGGGCGCAGGTACAGGTGGTAGGTATTGCTCAGCACCAGGCTTGCGCCCAGCTCGTGCAGGTCAGACGGCCGTACCGCCTTCACCGTCGCCTGGGTGCCAACCGGAGCAAAAACAGGGGTTTCTATGATGCCGTGTGGCGTGTGGAAACGGCCGTTCCGAGCGTGAGTATGGCGGTCAACGGCCGTTACCTCAAACTTAAATTCAAAATCCATAGCGGCGCATTATAACAAATTTCAAACACCATGGTGCCTAATTCCAAAAAACAATGCTGTGAATACCTCTGGCGTTGCCTATTCGTCTCATGCTTATCTCAAACCCAAATTCTTCAAGCTTATGCCCTACAGTTACGGCTCTTAAATCACCATCTCTGACGAATTATTTTCAAAAAAATAAGGGCTGGTTGGCCTTGCTTTGGACTAGAGTGCCAGATGTGATACTGTGACTTTATGCTACACTTAGCAGGCGAGCAACTGGCCCAAAAATGCAGGAAGCAACGCTAATTTGGCAAGAGAATTTTGGCGAGGCCAGGAGCAGCAAGGAACAACATGATTGAATTTAAGGTAGCTTCCTTAATTGACAACGTGGAGGGTGGTGATTTTTGGCAGGGCTTAAACGCTGCCTCTGTGGCCTTACAGCAGGCGGCACAGTCGGAAGCGGCCGTTTACCAGGTATTCAGTGAACAATTGGTAAAGTTAGGGCTTCAAGGCAGTATCAATCTGCTGGATGAGTCGGGAAAAAAGTTACGCGTTACCTCCATGGTATTTTCAAAGCGAATGATGCGCGTGGTAAAGCGGGCTGAAAAAATTTTGAATGTTAGCGGTCTAGGGTTTACTTACGCGGTTGATGCTTCACCGGCCGACGAGGCAGTGCTGACCAAAGGCGATGTTGTTTTTCTGCCCGATAACAGTGAAAGAATTCGGCTGGTTCTTTCCCCCAAAATTGTTCGCGCTGTGTCGCCATTAATTAAGCATTTTATGAATCAGCCGGCTATACTGGCTCCCATTTTTGCGCAGTCCAAAGTGGTTGGCGTACTTTACGTGGCGGGCGCTTCATTGGGTATGGAAGCGGCTGCTGCCATTGCTGCTTTTGCCAACCATTTGTCTATCGCGTTAGAAAATGCCCAGCTCTTTCAGGCAGTGCAGCGAGCTGAATTACAATATCGTCGTCTTTTTGAAACGGCAAACGATGGCATTTTCTTGTTTGATCATCAGTCTCAGCAGCTCATTGAGGCGAATCCAAAAATGTTGTCGTTGATGGGTATCACGAACGAAGATGTGGGTTCGATACGGCCGTCTTCCTGGGCCACGCCAGATATTTACAAGCTTTATGTTAAGCATCTCAAGCTCGCGCTGGAAAAAGGGAATCATTTCTTTGAAGTGCCATTTGTTAATCCCCATGGAGATGTGCACCATTGGCAAATTTCGGCCAATGTGATCCGGCTTGAGGGAAGTCCTGTTGTTTACGGCCTGGTGCGAGATGTGACAGAAGCCCGGCGAGCGGAGGAAGAATTACGACATCTGTCGTCCGAGCTGATGCAGCAAACGCGTTTGCTGGAAGCAATTTTGGCCGCAACGCCGGATAATTTTCTATTAATTGATTTAGACGGCCGTTTCCTGTTCATCAGCAGCGAGTTATTAGATTTCTTTAACTTTTCGGCCGATTTTGTCGTTGGTAAAACGTGGCGAGAACTTGGGCTGCCGGCTGAAATTGGTCAGTTAAACGATCAGGATCGGGCCAGCGTGTTGCAAACGGGCCAACCGGTTAGCCGCGAAATTCAATTTCCCATGCCAGACGGGTTGCATGAAATTGAGTTTGTAACCAATCCTGTTTTGGACGCCGCGGAAAATGTTGTTTCTTTTGTCACTACTGCTCGAGACATTACTGAAAGGCGGCAGGCAATGCGGGCGATGCACCGGGCCCAAAAGATGGAAAGTCTCGGTATTTTGGCCGGCGGCATTGCCCACGATTTTAACAATTTGCTGGTCGCCATGTTGGGGCAGGCTTCATTGGCCCAAGCGCATCTGACGGAGGATGATCGGGCGTATGCCCATGTAAGCAAGGTTGTTCAAGCTGCAGAGCAGGCGGCCAGTTTAACCCGGCAGCTGCTGGCCTATTCTGGTGGCGGACAGTTCACCGTGCAACCGGTTCATCTAAACAACCTTATTCAAGAAAGCATGGAACTGCTCAAAGTGGCGCTGCCCAAACAGATCATGCTTGAATTTGATTTAGCCGATGGCCTTCCTTTAATTGAAGTAGACACGGGACAGCTGCAGCAGGTGCTGATGAATTTGTTAATTAATGCCGCCGAGGCAATTGGCGACCGGGTCGGGAGGATTGATGTGCAAACGGCCGTGCGCCACATTACCGAAAAAGATACCGTTTTTTGGCGCTACACCGATCAGCCACTTGTCCCAGGCGACTACGTTTCTTTGCGCGTCGAAGATGATGGTGCAGGCATGGACCCGGAAAATATTGCCAAAATCTTTGATCCCTTCTTTACCACCAAATTTACCGGGCGTGGTCTGGGGCTGGCGGCCGTTTTAGGTATCGTGCGCAGCCATCGTGGTGGATTAAGCGTATCTAGTCAGCCAGACAGCGGAACTGTTTTTGAGCTTCTGCTGCCTGCTTCAAGGCAAACAGAACCGACCAACTCACAGCCAGATGTGAACGAAGAAAAAACGGCCGTCACCGGCCTGGTGCTGGTCATTGATGATGAGCGCGCTGTGCGCGAAGCGGTCGCCGACATTTTAGAGTTAGAGTGTATTCAGGTGCTCACCGCTGCCAACGGCGATGAGGGCATTGCCTTGTATCAGGAACGGGCCGGCGAAATTGATCTGGTGCTGCTTGATTTGTCGATGCCCGGCAAAAGCGGCCGCGAAACGTTTCTCGCCTTGCAGGCGTTGGATCCCAACGTGCGCATTATGCTCTCCTCCGGCTACAGTGAAGCAGACGCTACACAAGGGTTTGCCTCGCCGCCGTTGGTGGGCTTTTTGCAAAAGCCATATCGGCTGGACACGTTTGTCCAGAAGCTGCAAAAGTTTCTTCAAAAGAATAAAGCGAAGAAGTGACGAGTGGACTGGTTGAAACCGTTGTGGCAACGGCTTTTTTGACAACCATCCGCGCTTTTGCTACCATCCCACCTACAACCAAATAAAAGCTTGGGCAAAAGAAACGTTTGCCTAAGTGATTCTTATCCAGAGAGGTGGAGGGACCGGCCCGATGATACCTCAGCAACCACCCCACCGGTGGACGGTAAACGGTGATCCGTAATCGGTAAAAGACTGATTACCGATAACCGATTACGGATTACCGAAAAAGGGACAGGTGCTAATTCCGGCAGAAGAAACAGTAATCTTCTGGAAGATGAGACGTGGCGACACTGATTGAATGAGCCCCTTCTGTGACTTCCAGAAGGGGCTTTTCTTTTGCCAACCCAAGCGAGAGGAAGCATGGAAAACCTGAAAGACCTGCAAGCGTTAAAATTACCCAATGGCACGACGGCCGTTCATGGCCATCTCCACCCGCGCCAGCCCAAACCAAAACACGCTCTCATTACCCCCATCTGGCAAACGGCCACCTATACCTTTGAGGACACGGCCGATCTTATTGCTTACCAGGAAGGCAAGATGTGGGGTGCGGGTAACGGCCGTATCGAATACGCCCGCTACGGAAACCCCACCGTGCAGGCGGTTGAGAAGCGGCTGGCAGCCCTGGAAGCAGGCGACTTACCGGGCCATTATGACGCGCTCCTGTTTCCTACGGGGATGACGGCCGTTACCAACGTTCTCCTCTCCATGCTGCCTACCGGCAGCCACGTCATCTTCACCGATGACAGCTACCGCAAAACGCGCCAGTTTTGCCACACCTTCCTCAAGCGGCTAGGCATCGAAACCAGCCAGGTGCCCATGGGCGACTACGATGCCCTCGCCGCCGCCGTTCAGCCCAACACCCGCATCATCCTCACCGAAAGCCCGACCAACCCGTACCTGCGCG
>CALBTC010000343.1 GCA_937967805.1 uncultured Anaerolineaceae bacterium | reverse complement strand
AGGGAAAGCCAGATGTCTGAAGTGCCGGTGATCAGGGCAATGAAGCTGATGACGATGACGGATGTGGTGGAAACGGCCGTAAATCCATCCACCAGCGCATAGATAAACACAATCATCCACATCAGCAGCACCCCAGGAATAATGGGAATCAGCGTGCCGATCAGGCTAAGCAACAGTAGAAATATGACCAATCCAATAGAAGCTGCTTCAAATATTTGGGCCACAACGCCTCCAACCAGGAAAATTTCTTAATGGTGTTCTGTACGCAGGGAGAAAGTGATCGTCGCAAAGATTAGAGGGAACGGTAAGCCAGGAGGAAGCGCTCAAACACGTTAGAAAGATACGGCCGTAGCTGCAAAAATCCTTGCAAAGGGGTGTCGACAAAATCACTGTCGGCCATCCGGTTTACCTTTTGCCAGGTGTATTTATTGGGCATCTCTTCAAACCAGGTGGCAAAATGGGGGAACCAGTTGGTGAGCACATACAAACAGCGCGCCGCCGGAATTGCCTGGCGCAAGGCTCTGGCATTTACCCGGTTACCCAACCTTTGCGATAAAGCCAGCATATAACTGTCAATGATCGTTTCTTCATTGACAGGCCACGTCGTCCGTGTTTTCAGGTCAGGTGCGCTTTCGGCATCATCCAGCAGGCTGAACTGCTCAATGAAGCTAACCAGATCACAGATGCCGGGCCCCACAACGGCCGTTTGCCAGCCGGTCAGCCGGTGATCATCAAAAACGGTGACGCGCCAGCGACGATTATTGGGATCGCCATGCAGCAAGGTGAGCGGCAGTTGGCGCAACGGTTCTAACACGGGAACGGGATCATCCAGCAGGTCGGCAACGGCCGTTAAATGTGTCTCCCCCAAAATGCCCGGCCAGCCACCCAGATCGCGCATCACCACCAGGCCATTGGCCGCCTGCAAAAAGAGCGGTGCCAACTGTCCGGCCTGCGACAAGGCATGTTCAGACAGGATCGCCGCCGGCCCTTCCTCAAAATAAACCGCCTGTTCCGCAACCAGCGTCTCCCATTGGTAAGCTGACCGATCAAGATGAAAGCGAAGTCCAGCATTCGTCAGTTCGACCGTTTTGTCAAAGAACAATGCGTGCAGATGGGCCAGCTTTTCTACAATGGCGTTTACATCGAAGATGGACCATCTTTCCGGGGAAATATCATTGGGCACATCATCCAGCACGGCCCAGCCACCGCTGTTTGTCTCTGTTTGGTGCAAGAAGAGGCAGCCAGGGGTCAGCTCCGGCAGGCGTAAGGCAAATTCAAGATAAAACGCCGTTTCTACCGGATCAACGTGCCGGCCGATAAATGAGATGGGATCAGAATGGCCGGCCAGCGACAGGAAGTAACGTGTCATGCGGCGGCTGGATTGGGTATGTAGGCTAATCGGTTTGGCGGAAACGGCCGTTACCACCAACTCATCCACCTCCATATGCTCACGGAGGAGTGCGGTCCAGGCATTCGGATCGCGTTTTTGTAGTTGTGTGGCCAATAATTTTGATTGTCTCATCGCGGCTACATTGTAAAAGCTAAGTGGACACCTGACAAGCCACGACAAGCCATTGAGAGCAATTCGCCTGCCCTATTTACAAACTTCTCAGCGTGAGCGGATCATGTTTGTGGTTGGTTTGTTTGGCTGGTGTCAGGTTTGTGATAGCGGGATAATCGTTAAGCATGATAACCTGATGTTGAATCGAGAGTGTTAGTGACACAAGGAGGTGCAACATGATTGCTATTCAACTCTCAACGATTATCATTATTGCCCTTATCGCGCTCATCATCGGCATCATTGTGGGGGTATCGATGAGCCGGCCAGTGTCTAGATTTTAAGTAGGCAGATGAGGTAAGCAACGGCCGTAACCGCCCAACAGTTTAGCACGCAGGTGCTTGTTTACTTCTCAACAATATTGTACTTTTTCCCGCAGATGATTGAGGGTCGTTGACCATAATCATTTGCGGGTTTTCTTTTCTACTTGTTTATGCGCTTGCCAACCGATTCTACCAACACGCCTGATTTTTTAATAGCAACTGAAAATCTTCATTGAGACCTTAACCAAACGATGTCATTCTTTGTGCATGGAGGAAGTTCGATGAAAAAAGCACTTTTTATCTTGAGCGTGTTGATTCTCTTATCCATTACCATTTCATACGCTGGCACTGTCCAACTCAAAGCCGCTCCGGCAGCGTCCGAAGCAGTCACACCGGTTGACCCACTCTTTCCTGGAATGGGGATAATTACCAGCCGAACGATGCGAGACGGCCGTATCGCCACTTCCAACCAGGCTGTTTTAGGCCCAGGCAGCTGCACCCACATGGGCGACCCCTACTCTCCGCTAGACAGCAACTGGGCAACCGGCTCCTACACCTACACCTACCGCATCACCATCCCACCCAACTACGCCCACGATGTGGTGCGCGTTGAGCTATTCGACCCGGACTCAATCAATACATCATTAAACGACTTGATAATTGCCCGCACCAATCTGGCGATCAATGAAGGTCTGGGTGCAACCGCTATGAAGTCATGCACGGGCCCAACTGCAAATCAGTGGCAAACTTGTCTCCTCGAAACAGATGAGCTCACGCTTGTGGGCACAAATGCTATTGAGCTGGATCACATTAATCCGTACTGGTTTGTGCGCATTGATGAAAATCGGCGCGGGCCGGATATGAACGGTCTGTGCGGCGCCCCAGCCGCTTACACGCCAACGTTAAATACCCAAACCCGTTATACGCTGTCTTATTTTGCCCAAAATCCGGACACCACTGTTGTAAAGATTCCTCTGGTGACCTATTTTGGCCAAACGGGTGATGGCGTTCGCGACAGCGGCGACCACCAAACCGACCTGCACTGGGTTTCCCCTGGCGCCGACGTGCCTTTTTCTAACGTGGATAGTCCGGGCGTCCCTGTACCGGCCGTTGCCCAACAGCCGGGCATAGACAGCTTTGAAATCGATCTGACAACCGACGTACCCAACATCTTTGTCGATCCGGGCAGCGGAGCCCGGACTCTCTATTTGGATGTCCAGGCGATGAGCGGCGCTTCAGAAAATGGGTATGAAGTCTGGGCCGGCCCGCCGACCTACGTCGATACCATTCCTAGCGAAGTCAATGCCCGCAACCTGCACCTGCTCAATAATCCTGGGTCACATGATGCTGCAGGAGTGGAGGTTACGGCCGTTAACACCCTCGTCCAAAATTCCAACCACGACAATCCGGTAGACATCCCACTTGCTTACATCGGCCCGGAATTAGCCGGTGAAACGGTGCAAATTTCGATGTTTGACAGCGAGTTCGGCGCCCAACCACCATTAGTATTTTATTTTGATACCATCGCCTTTACACCAGATAATAGCAACCCATCTGGCTATGATCCCCTTCAAACCGATTGGGCCCTGTCATTTGCTGTTGCCGGACAGCCTGATCCAGACGGCGTCGCCGAAGGGGTACGCTGTACACCTGATGCCTGTAATAATCAATGGGTTGAACCAGCCTATCAAATCACCCTTCCTGGTGATTTGAGCAGCTGCGATTGGCAAAACCCCACGGCCGAAAATTGCACACCCTTTTACGGCGGTCGCCTCATGGCCCGCTACGATGGGGGCCTTGCTGATTCATACGCCTGGGAACTATCCTCAGAGTTAGCCAACGATCCGATTGACCAAACCGCCGGCTGTACCGCCTTCCCCATTGGCATTAATGAAGCAGCACGTTCTGTTACCACGCCGGGCATAGGCAGCAATCCGTATCCGGACGCGGGCGATTTTAGCTATCCGTCCAACCCGCCAAACTATGCCAGCTTCCTGGATCATCAGGATGATGTGCCGCTGCTCAATGCTACGCCCGGCGATATTTTCCGGGTGCAAAACGGCTTTGGCGCCGGTAATTTCGGCTGGCTGGTGTGGAACACAGGCATCTCTGCTAATGCCAACACCCTGGCCAACAGTCTTACCTGGCCTGGTGATGCGACCGATTACACCGATCATGGCGACGGCGGGACCGGCGTTCCCGGTTCAGGGTTCGCCTACAACGTCCGTGGCTACATCGAACCTATAGATACCACAGACCAGGCCTTACAAATTGGCGACTAGATTGTCGGAAGTACAGGGAGCATCAATTCATCTGCGGTAAGAGATGCCATCAATGAACATATTGATCTGGGGAGGACGCTGCGTTTGCCTGTTTGGGACACAAGCGCTTCGGGCGGAGCAAGCGTTCAGTTCCAAGCTGCCCACTTCGCGATTTTTCGCCTGCTCGGCTACAACATTACCGACGGCTGGCTCCTGCTTGAATTTCTAGGCCTTGATACCAGCTGTGGCCAACTGCCCGTTGCCCCCACTTCGGTAGCCATCGCCGGCCCCATGGCAGGCGAACCAGCAACCAGCTACAGCTTCACCGCGACCGTGAGTCCCAGCACTACAACCACACCAGTCACTTACACCTGGGAAATCACCGACCATGACACGATCACAAACACAGGTGGCATTAGCAATACAATTATGGTGGATTGGAGCGGAGGTGGGAGCAAGGCAGTGATGGTAACGGCCGTAAACAGCACCGGCCTCTCCGTCAGCCAAAGCCACACCATCAACATCGCCGGCCGCAAACTTTATTTACCATTCATCAACAAAAATTAGGGAAATCTAGAAAAGCCTAACACAAAGAGCGAAAAGGAAAAAGGGGGCAAAGAATTTTTTAGAATTCTTTGCCCCTTTAAACAGCTTACGCCTTTGCGTCAAAAAAATCAGGCCAGATGCGCCTTCACCGCCTCGGCCACCTCCACCGGAATCCCCGGCACAGAGGCAATCTCTTCCATTGTCGCCTGGCGCAAATCATCCAGCGAGCCAAAATGCGTCAGCAGCAGCTTGCGCCGCTTGGGGCCAACGCCCGGCACGCTGTCTAAAATTGAGGCCACCCCCGCCTTGGCCCGCCGCTTGCGGTGGCCCGTGTTGGCAAAGCGGTGCGCCTCGTCCCGCACCCGCTGCACCAGATACAGCCCTTCGGAACGGCGCGGCAGCAAAATGGAGGTGGGCTTGCCGGGCACGAATAGTTCTTCTTCCTGCTTGGCCAACCCGGCCAGGGGTACCTCGTTTTCCAAACCAAATTCACGCAAAACGTCTATCGCCATCGCTAACTGCCCCTTGCCGCCATCGACAATCAGTAAATCGGGCAGCAGCGACCACGCTGTTTCTTTTTTCTGCTTGCCAATCTGGCTGGGATCGTGCAGTTCACCGGCCAAAGAATCTTTGTACCGCGCAAAACGGCGGGTGAGCACCTCTTTCATCGCGCCGTAATCGTCGTTACCCACGGTCATCACGTTGAAGCGACGGTAATCGCTTTTCTTTGGTGCCCCTTGCACAAACACCACCATCGAAGCCACCGTCTGCGCCCCCTGCGTGTGGCTGATGTCGTAACATTCAATGCGGGCCGGCGGTGCCGGCAATTCGAGCGCCTCTTGCAGCTCAGCCATGGCCGTGACGTGTTTGGAGCGATCGGCCGCCCACTGCTGCCGGATCGTTTCCAGCGTGTCCTGGGCATTGGTCTTGACCATCTCCACCAGCTCTTTCTTTTTGCCCCTGGTAGGCACCTGGATGGTCACTTTGGTACTGCGCTTGCGGCGTAACCATTCTTCAATCACCATTGCTTCAGAGACCTGGTTGGGCAGCAGCACTTCGCGGGGAATGTGGGCCGCGTCGTCGTAAAATTGGGTGATGAATTCGCTCAGGACGTCTTCGTCGCTTTCGCCTTCGGTCCCTTCCAGCATGAAATATTCACGCCCGATCAGCTTGCCATAGCGAATGAAAAAGATTTGCACGCAGGCCTCTCCCTGCTCGCGGGCAAAGGCGATCACGTCCTGGTCGGCATTGGCGGCGGAGATCACTTTTTGCTTGGAAACGACCAAGTTAATCGCTTTGAGCTGGTCGCGGTAATCGGCCGCTTTCTCAAAGTTTAGCTCTTCGGCCGCTTT
>CALBTC010000342.1 GCA_937967805.1 uncultured Anaerolineaceae bacterium | reverse complement strand
TAGCTGCCGAACGTAGCCAGATGTGCTCTTTATCTCGTGTCCAATACACTCCTTCACCATCCCGGAGAAGGTTTCGTAATTGCCGTTTGCCACATAAACGCAAAGACGAGGATTTTTTAGTCAACTGTGGTGTCAAAATGTCTATGCGAAGCGCCCCGCGTCCTTCCCTATCCAGATAACGCAGCATCAGCCAGAGCCGCCCCGGTGCAGCCAACTCCTGGCGCAGCATTCCCAGCCCGATGTCCGGGTAGAGCTTTACCCAACTATTGGTTAGTTGATTCTCAACCAGGGGCTGCCGATTGTTAGCATAGGTACTCTGAATGTTACTGGTCGTTGAGAAGTTAGAAACGGCCGTATCCCTCGGCTCTGTTCGAGACAGGTCTGAAAGATGCGCCAACCATTCCTGTGCCTCTGCTTGGGACAGGCCATGGCTGCCGTCTGCACGATCAGATGCCTGTTGGCGGTGGCGCAGAACGGCCGTTAACGTTTCGCTCCCCCACCCCAAATGATCTGGCAGATCAACAATGAGCGATCGGCAGTCAGTCTCCAACAAATTGTCACCTGTGTGACTCTCTGCTGAACACTGCTTATTAACTGCTGAACTTTGCACATCGGCCGCCTGGCGCTGCGCCTGGGCCCGAGCGCGTAATTCGTAGAGTCGCCGGTTGGCTTCTACTATTTGCGGCGATGGTCTCGTGTTGGAGCTGTCCATGCCAGACCACAGGACAATCCCAGCAACAATCAACCATGCAGAAATGCACGGCACGTTGACATGGAAATCAACCTGTGCTATTCTCCTCTATGAACTAGGCCGCATAGGGAATTTGAGACACAAATCCCCCCTCCCCAATCAAGGGGCTTCACACTGAGGGTGGTGGCACACCCAAAATCAGCAAATATGCGGCTTACCAATAAACATTTCAGCAATCAAAGCGAGTGGTGGCACACTCGCTTTTTGCTTTCTGGTAACCAAAGCAATCGTGCCCTCAGCTACCAACGTTCGCCGGCCAACCTACATTGACCAACAAAAATTGATGGCTGAAAGTCAAGCAATCGCTGTTAATGGTGATTGTTCTGGTTTTGTTTGGCTGAGTTTGGGCTTAGAGAACATCTGATCCATTGACGCACAGATCAGTGTATGCTATCCTATTTTATGAACCACACTGGGGATACAAATCCCCCCTCCCCATTTAAGGGGCATTTAGCACAGGTGTTGGCAGCACCAAGTTGCTTAAACAAATATGTGGTTCAACAACCAAACGTCCCAGCAGGAAGCTAAGCAACATTTGCGCTTAGCTTTTTTGCTGTCTGGCAATCAATTAGTTACCAGCCTATGACCAAAACACCGCTGTCTCCTGGCCATAGGCTGATACCCAATAAAGCTTCAAACTGTCCAACGCGCCAAATCCCTATCAACCATATCCAAATCAAGCAGGCGCACCCCGGCAAAACGCCAGTTCTTGCCTTTTGCCCTTTTCTCCGCCTGCTTTTCGATCTCCGGCGTGATTCCTTCCTGCCATCCTCCTGCAGAAAACCCGACGTAATACACAGACCATTCTTCCTCGCCTTCCGGCACAACAAGCGCGGTCTTCTTGATCAAATCATCCATCATATCCAATCCTTCCGGATCCATCCCCCAACGGCAGGTGGCCAAAACCAAACTGCCTTCCATCCGATCAATACCCACCAAATCTATGTCGCTCATTCGCAGCCAAAATCCGCCAACCGTCATGATTGGCACCGGCAGCTCGCCACGAGCACTGGCGCTCAGCAACCATTCTGAACAAAGATCACGCCAGGTATTGGTCTCAATATACTCTGGCAGATTCTGCATAATATTGCCTAAAATCTCTTCCTGAGCGCCCAAGGCTATCTTCGATTGGTAGGCAGCCAGGAAGTGATAATAAAAAAGCAGGTACGGATCCGTAACATAGTAACGGCCGCGTCGTGAAGTTGCTTCATCTTCCGTTACCGGAACTCTGCGTACGACAAACCCTGTATCACGCAATGTAGCCAGATAGGAGGTAATGTGTCCTTTAGAAAGACCGGTCCTGGTAACCAGGCGGCCAGACGTATGCGCGCCAAGGGCCAGCGCCCGCAAGATGGATACATAGTTGTAGGGGTCATTGACAAAATCTTTAAGCAGGAAAGCCGGCTCATCCATCATCCACATATTAGACGGCAGCAGCTGGCGACGCAGATTTTCGTGATAGGAGAGATCGGGTTTTAAGCGCTCCCAGTAAGCGGGAATGCCGCCCCATGTCGCATAAACTGACACTCTCTCGCGAGCGCTGTAATCCGGGAAGAACGATTTTGTTGTCCAAAATGGCATGGGGGAGAGTTCACTATGTGCCGTCGCCCGGCCATAGAGAGGGGCATCATACGCCAGAATCTGACGCTGCATGATACCCATTTGTGAGCCAGAAAGCACCAGCATCAGATTTGATTTGCTGAGCCATTGATCCCAGGCTTTCTGCAACAAACCAATAAAATTGGGATTAACAGCCATTAAATAAGTAACTTCATCTATAATTATGGTTAGACGCTGATCCTTAGCGAATTTAGCTAATTCCCTAAAAGCCTGTTCCCAATTGGCAAATGTATAGTCTGGAGGAGCTGGTGTGTCGGGTGTATCGTAATTGTAGAGAACCTGTGAGAAAGAGAGCAGCT
>CALBTC010000341.1 GCA_937967805.1 uncultured Anaerolineaceae bacterium | reverse complement strand
AGTTCGCCGGGGCTGTGGGCCACGTGGCGCACGTCATGCCAATCGGTGTAGCCAGGGGCAATCGAATTGTAGTCGCCCAGATTTACTTTGTAGGTCAGGCTGACACTGACGGTGCGTACAAAGATGGGGTCGGGATCGCCGTTCAGCGGTGGCTGCAAGCCGAGAAAAACCACTTCTGAATTGCCTTGCAGCCGTAGCAGCTGCGCCCGCACATTTTCCCGCGCCATGCGCCGCACCCGTTCCTTGGCGTGGTGCAGGTCAAACGTTTCGCCTTCCGGCACCACGCTCTTCACCCAGATAGTAATTGCCGGATTCAAACTCTCGAAATTGCCCAGATTGAATTTCCGGTCGTAACTAACTTGCACTCCCTTCACCCACACAGGCTCTTCCAATACGAATTTAGTTGAACCAGTTATGGGTCGGCTTACTCTAAACTGGTCGCTAACAGGCTCATCAAAAACATGGTGTGACATGATGTTTTCCTTTTCGATTTGGGGATGTCTAGGGGATAGACAAAAAGAGTTGTCAGTTTCCGTAACGATCCAAAAAGTTAACTGTGTGATTAGGGTTTGTTGAACTTCCTATCATCCGTCCTGAGAGATTTACGCCCATGTACTCGCAGATACATTTGCCACTCACTTCCTGCATCACAGAGCTGCTTTAGTGTGCAGCATCTCCACAGGCTTCACTTTCCACCGGACTGGCGGTAGGTATGAGACTAAACAAGGAAATACTATGGCCATTGAGAAATCGCCACTCTTATCAAATCTATTGGATTGGTAGGAGGGGTGATTAAACTTGCGATCGTCCGTCCTGAGAGATTTACGTCCATGTATTCACAAATACATTGGTAACTCACTTCCTGCTTCATAGAACCGCTTTAGCCTATCCAAAGGCAGACCATTGTGCGGTATCTCCACAGGCTTCTCCTTCCACCGGACTGGCGGTAGTATTGGTTACTTCTACAGTCAACAACGCAAGATTCCGTGCCGCATTGAGATCTCGATCCAATATCAGCCCACATAGTGAGCATTGGTAGATTCGCTGCGATAACGATAGTTTTTCTTTTACATGTCCACACCGGCTACACTGTTTGCTTGAGGCAAACCAACGATCAGCCAGATGGAGATGTGAGCCGTACCAGTCACATTTGTAAGCTATCTGTTGGCGGAACTGCCCCAAGCCAACATCGGATATAGCTCGTGCAACTTTTCTATTCCGTATCAGGCCAGCTACATTCAAGTCTTCTAGAACAACAACTGCTGGCCGCTGTGCCTCAGACTTGGTTTTCGCTATGATGGCACTGGTTACCTGATGAATGGCATCTCGGCGTATGCAGGCAATACGGTAATGAAGTCGAGCGAGCTTTTGTCGGGTCTTTTGTCGGTTGCAGCTACCCTTCTGGCGACGGAACAGTTCTCGATTGAGGCGAGCCAACTTTTTTAGGGCTCTTTGCAGGGCGAGGGGATTAGCAAAAGTTATGCCGTTCGAACAGGTTGCCAGGGAAGAGATACCAAGATCTATCCCTATACCTGGACCTGAAGATGTTTTAACACGGATTGCCTCCTGTACTTGTAAGGAGACAAACCAACGCCCTGCTCGTTCTGAGATTGTAGCCCATAAGATCTTGACATTGTTCAGCGGCAGATAACCCTTCTCCTTCAAACGAAACCAACCCAATTTTGGGAGTTTGATGCGATTAGCTTCCACACGAATACACCCTTTCAGGCGAAAGCTGCCAACTCCTTGCTTACGTGACTTGAACCTGGGAGGGCCTGCTTTTTCACCGTTCCTAATTTGGCGAAAGTAATTTTGAAAAGCTCTTTCTAAATCCAGAAGCGCTTCTTGAGGAATACAACTCGAATAATTGTATATCCAGGCGAATTCGCTCTTCTTCAATGCGTTCAGGCTACGATTGAGTACAGTATATGAGGGGCGTTTACCGGTAGCTTCATACGCATCCATCTTCTGACGCAAGCCCCAGTTATAAGCGAAACGGGCCAACCCGGCGCACTGTTTAAACAAGGTGCGCTTTTTGTTGTTTAGACGCAGTTCAGTCTTATAGGCACGGTAAATCAACTTATGTGTTACATCACCTTGATCGCTTGTCACCTTACTCCTCTTGTTATGTATTGGCGGCACAGATTCACGCGCACCCGGCCTTTTTAATGTGTTTTTACATGCTTATCAGACAACCTTTGTTTACCAGGCTAAAGCAAAACAATTCTTAGGGATAAGTAAATGCTGCCAGCAATAGAAAACTCAATCAGTTCAGCGCGTTAGCGCAGTAGAACCACAGCTAAAATTGGAGTAAGGAAGTTGCCAAACTGATGAGGCGAGAGGGGGGAATTCGAAGTTACCTTTTTGCAGTTTTGAAAATTTGTGGTGGCTCTTTGTCGTACATATCCATGAAAGGGTCGTTGTTGGTAAAAACGGCCGTTAGCGGCAGCGCCAGCCAATACCCGTACACACCCACACGCAGCCGCATTTCCGGTTCGCTGTCCAGTTTGCCGATCACCGCATACAGGCGGGCGCCTTGCTCATCGGCATTGTCCGTCTGGCTGAAAAAGGCACGCATGTTGCCGTGGGAATGCAAATCACAAATGATGCTGGTGGCGTCAGCAACGGCCGTTGTCACGTCGGTGGCCACACTTGTGGGCGTGGCTTGCTGGGCCGGTTTCTTGACCTGAACGGCACGACCGTGGTGGTAAAACTGGTACAACACCTCGTTGAGCCCGTTATCGGGCCGACCATGATCGGGTCGCCGGGCACGCCG
>CALBTC010000340.1 GCA_937967805.1 uncultured Anaerolineaceae bacterium | reverse complement strand
AACTGTGGCGATGGGGTTGCGTGGGAATCGTCCATGCCCGGCACAGGCTCGTGCCAGCATCAACAGACCATGCTGGGCACGGCTCATTGACACAGGCGCACACCTGTGCTATTCTCCTCTATAGGTTAAGCCGCATAGGAGGTGGAAAGACACACCTCCCCCCTCCCCAGTGAAGGGGCTTCAAAAACGAGGTCAAGGTGCGACTAACACCGGAAGCCTCAGAAGTATGCGAATGATGAATAAAACTTCTTTTGCAAAAGCCAGTGTTCCCGCACCGGCTTTTTTGCATTCTGGCGGCAGTAGATACAACCTGCCGTCAGATGGGCGCACAAAGCCACCCATGACTGTCGACCAATCCTAAAAATTGGCAAGCAATTATGGAAGGCATAATGCCAACAAGTACCACGCTTTAGGCGTTTTAAGTAAGGTGGGTAAATGAGAAAGGAGGGAAATGCTTGACGCAACTACAGCTTCAATGCTAATCTACATAAAGTATCATGAAGATGCAGGTACCCTTACCTCATCGCCCAAACCCTTGTCAGGCCCTGAATTTGACAAGGGTTTTTGTTTGCCATTTAGTCAGACCATAATTCTTTCTCTTGCACCGTGTCAGGTAGACCAGCGCATCAAATCTTCATCCAGTTCTTTTAAATCCACCAGGCGCACGCCGACAGACTGCCACCGCTTACGCCGGCTGGACTGCCGCTCATCCGATGATTGGGCTGCCAGCTGCCGGGCTTCAGCCGTCCAGCCGCAGGCCGAAAACAGCACGTAATAAACGGACCAGGTCTGGTTCGACTTAGGTATCATGATTGACGTCTTCTGCATGAGTTCTTCAATCACCTCCGGCCCAACCGGCTCTTCTTGCCAGAAACAGTCCCCCAGTATCAGGCTGGACTCTTTTTCGCTTATGCCGACTACATCAATCGTGTGGCTCTTAGTCCACTCACTGCCAACATCTTCAACCGGTTGCGCCAGTTCCCCTTGGGCGCTGGCCCGCAGCACCCATTCTCGGCACAGCTCCTGCCAGGTATTGTCACCGATGAAAAGAGGCAGCGCCTCCTGAATGAGGCTTAGCATCTCTTCCATTTGGCCGAGGGCCAGCTTAGATTGAGAGGCAGACATGAAGCGGTAGAAAAAGCGGAGGTAGGGATCGGTGATGGTGTAGCGGCCGCGACGCGAATCGGTATTGCGCTGGGAAATAGGCACGTCCCGGACCACAAACCCGGTATCGCGCAGGACGCTTAGATAAAACGAAGCTTTACTGCTGTTGAGGCCGGTCCGGGCAGAAATGTCACTCATCAGCTGCTGGCCATCAGAGATTGCCCGCAAGATACCCACGTAGTTGTGTAAATCGGTAATAAAATCCTGCAGTAAAATACGGGATTCATCAATCATCCAGGCGTGGGCCGGCAAAATGTTGCGGCGCAGGTTATCGGTGATACTCAATTTGGCATCCAGGCGCTCCCAATAGGCAGGAACCCCGCCCCACATCGCGTACATCTTAACGCGCTCTTCAGCGCTGTATTCTGGGAAATATTCGCGTGTGGTGCCGTATGGTAATGGGGGCAACTGCATTTGCGTTGAGGCACGGCCGTACAGTGGGGCATCGTAGTCTAACAGATGCTGGCGCATCAACCCCATTTGCGAGCCGGCCAGGGCCAGCATGATGTTGGAATCGCTCAGCCAGCGATCCCACACTTTTTGCAGCACCCCGACAAACTCGGAATCCACATCAATGACGTAGGTTACTTCATCAATAAAAAGGGCCACGCGCCGGTTTTGGGCATAGAGCGACAGCTGCCGAAAAGCCAGCTCCCAGCTGGAAAAAGTGAAATCTGGGGGCACTTCCGCTTCCGGGTCCATGAAGTTCATCAACGCCTGGGAGAAAGACCGCAGCTGGGAAAGGGCTGAGGAAGGTTCGGCCACCCAATACAGCCCCCTACCCTCACCTTGCTGTAGCCAATGGGTCAGCAGCCGCGTTTTGCCAACTCGGCGACGGCCGTATAAAATTAGCAGGGTCGCTTTATTTGAATCCCAGAGATTATCCAGTACCTGTAACTCGCGGCTACGTCCCACAAACGCTGCTTTAAACACGGTTGCCCCTTTTAGCCTAGTTATAAATAGCCTAGTTTCAAATATACTAAAGCAGTTTTCCTGCTTTGTCAAGCGTTTTTTGGATCGGATGTTCGAGTTTGTTGTGAGAATACAACAATTACTCGAGTGTTTTGGCCAAAAGCCTGTTGTATTTCTACAACAATTACTCCGGTAAATCACGTTCATCGAACCGTCTCCACTGTACCAGCCCGGCTAAGCCAGGTTGTAAAAACAATTTCCTGATCCTGAACCAAAACACCCTCCCCACGCTGCAGCAGATGCAGGTTTTCTACCAGCAAGGGATCGTTGTCTAAAAATCGTTGTCCCAGTTTAATAGTCAGTTGGGGATCCGACTGCACCAATACCGTTGCCGCTTCAGCCAAAGGTGGCCCGTTGCCAATCACCAATGCTTCATGCCTCTGGATATCCTCAATACCAAATACAGACCAGGGAAAGCCATGAACAATAATTTTCTCTTCCGGCTGACCGGCCGCAGCCAGCAGCACCGCCCGTAGTAGATGGTGCCGCTCCCAGCCACCACCCTTACAAGAAAAGAACAATGCCCCATCTGTAATCTGAGACCAGGGATTGGTGGGCCACATTACCCACTCACGCATCGAGCGGCTGGCTGTTAACCGATTCAGCGCCATCCTCAAACTGGAAACAGCCGCATAATGTCCCTGTCGTTCTACCTGTTTTAACCATTTTTGCAGTGAG
>CALBTC010000339.1 GCA_937967805.1 uncultured Anaerolineaceae bacterium | reverse complement strand
TTTTAGAAAACCCTCTTTGGAGGTTCCGCTTTGGACGACAACAATATCGGAACAGTGAATCACATTGATATTAACCAGGAAATGCGTAACTCTTACCTGGATTACGCCATGAGCGTCATTGTGGCCCGCGCCTTGCCCGACGCTCGCGATGGCTTGAAACCGGTGCACCGGCGCATTTTGTACGCCATGTGGGATATGGGCATTCGGGCCACGTCACCTCACCGTAAAAGCGCCCGTATTGTGGGTGAGGTGCTGGGTAAATACCATCCGCACAGCGATACGGCCGTTTACGACGCCATGGTGCGCATGGCCCAATATTTCTCCATGCGCTATGAATTGGTCGATGGCCAGGGCAACTTTGGCAGCGTCGATGGCGACAGCGCCGCCGCTATGCGGTACACCGAAGCCCGCCTGGCCCGCATTGCCCACGAACTCCTCGAAGACATCGACAAAGATACCGTTGATTTCACCGCCAACTTCGATGACAGCCTGACAGAGCCAGACCTGCTGCCGGCGCGCCTGCCCAATCTATTGCTCAACGGCTCGGCCGGTATTGCCGTGGGCATGGCCACCAACATCCCGCCACATAACCTCACCGAACTGTGCGACGCGATAGCTTATCTTATAGAAAGGTACGATGACATTGATAACGTTACCCTGGATGAGCTGATGCAGTTTGTCAAAGGGCCAGACTTCCCTACCGGCGGACTGATCATCGGCAATGAAGGCATTCGCAGCGCCTACGCTACAGGTCGGGGCCGGGTGGTTATGCGCGCCAAGGCCGAAATTGAACCCATGCCGCGCAACCCAGACCGGCAGCGCATCAACATCACCGAGATTCCCTTCCAGGTGAACAAGGCCCTGCTCATTGAGCGCATGGCTGAGCTGGTGAACAAAGGCATCATCACCGATATTAGCGATTTGCGTGATGAGTCTGACAAGCGTGGCATCTCCATTATTGTCGAGCTGAAGCGGCATACTCAGCCGTTAAAAGTACTCAATCAGCTGTACAAACATACCGCGCTGCAAACCACTTTTGGTGTGCAGCTGCTGGCCCTGGTCGACAAACAGCCCAAGCTGCTCTCGCTCAAGCGCGCCCTGCAAATTCACATCGACCACCGCGTTGAGGTCATTACCCGACGCACCCAGTTTGAACTGGATAAGGCGCTGAAGCGGCAGCATATTTTGGCCGGTTTGCTCATTGCTCTGGAACATCTAGATGATGTAATTGAGACGATTCGCCGGTCGCCAGATGCAGATGTGGCCCGCGCCCAGTTAATGGAACGCTTTGGTTTATCCGAAGCTCAGGCCACGGCCATTTTGGATATGCAGCTGCGCCGCCTGGCTGCCCTGGAACGGCAGAAAATTGAAGATGAACACCGAGAAGTAACGACGCATATTGAATACCTGGAAGGGCTGCTGGCTGACAAAAAGAAGATCCTCGGCCTGATTCTGGAAGACATCAATGAGCTAAAAGAAAAGTACGGCGACGAGCGATGGTCAGAAATTATGCCGGGCATGGATGCCGACCTGAACATGGAAGATTTGATTCAGGACGAAGACGTGCTGATTTCCATTACGCAGCGTGGTTTTGTGAAGCGCACCCCTGTTGCCGCCTATCGCAAACAGGCCCGAGGCGGTAAAGGGCTCATAGGTATGGGCCGCCGGGATGAAGATCAGCTTGAGCATCTGTTTGCCGCCGGCTCGCTCAACACCATCCTGTTCTTCTCGGACCGGGGCAAGGTGTATGCGGAAAAGGCATACAATATTCCCGAACTGGACCGCACGGCCAAGGGCACGTCGTTGATGAATATTTTGCCCCTGATGCCCGAAGAAAATATTACGGCCGCTCTCCCCGTACACAGCTTTGAAGATGCCGAATACCTCACCATGATCACCCGCAAGGGTCGCATCAAGCGCGTGGAGGTGAACGTCTTTGAAAACGTGCGCCCCAGCGGCCTCATCGCCGTGAACCTGGACGACGATGACAGTCTGGGCTGGGTGAAGCTGACCCAGGGTGAACAGGACCTCATTATCGTAAGTGAGCAGGGAAAGGGCATCCGCTTTAGCGAGGAAGATGTGCGCCCGATGGGTCGCAACGCCGCCGGGGTAAATGCCATTCGTCTAGACGATTGGGACCGGGTAGCCGGGGCCGATGTCGTCTTACCTGACGACGATTTGCTGGTCATTACCGAAAAAGGGTACGGCAAGCGCACCCCGCTGAATGAATACCGGCAGCAAAACCGGTACGGCCAGGGGGTGCGGGCCATGGTGCTGACGCCAGAGCGCACGGGCAAAATTGTGAGCGCCCGCGTCGTTGTGGCGGGTGATGAGGTAACCTGCATCTCGGCCAACGGCATTATTCTGCGCACGTCTACGAACGTCATCTCCCAACAGGGTCGTTCTACGCAAGGCGTGCGGGTCATGGATTTGCGCGCCGGCGATACGGTTGCTTCTGTGGCTGTGATTCGGGAAGGTCGTTTGTCGCAAGTGAATGGGGACGATGAAGCCGAGGCCAAAGAAGCAGAAACGCCTCCTGAGCAAAACGGATCGAATGCTGACTTAGCCGTGACCGATGCTGCTGGCGGCTGATCTAAAATTTTTATTTCTTAATTGGCAAGAAGGAGCACCTGTTTGGTGCTCTTTTTTTATGGGAAAATTGGGGGAGAAACGGCCGTTTCTCCCCTTTTTCCTATGTCATTCCTGTGAGGAGCCTCTTATACTTCTACACGATGTTCATGCGCTGTTGGTATGAGGGCTAACAGCCATGCGACGCAAAAATTGTAAATTATTATGGCTTTTGGGAATACGCGGAAACCAGCACCAAAGGATGCGTGATTAATGTAAGGGTAAATCACGTTTCACGCATCACGTATCACTAAGCTCTCAATCCCATTTGCCCAAACAGGTAAACAAATGTCAACCGGACAACTTATGAAGCTCCTGTCACCCGTCATGAAGATGGAAGATTTGGGAATCCCGACAGGGTTGATACAGGATATTATTTTTCGGCTACTTTTTAACGAAAGTGATGTGAACATTGCCCGCTTTTCTGAGGTTTTGGGTATACATCCCAGCCTGGTAGATGATCTACTGGCCCGGATGAAGCAAGAGCATCTGGTAGAGGTGGTTCGTGCCGGCGGATTAGGCAGCTTGAGCTTTACTTACGGCCTAACCGAGGCCGGAACCAAGCGGGCTCGCGACTCATTTGAGCGCAGTCAATACGTAGGGCGCGTACCCGTTTCGCTGGAAAAATACACCAAAGCGATTCTGCTCCAATCAAAACGGGAGCAGCGCATCACGCCCGTGCAGGTAAAGCAGGCACTTAGCTTTTTGATTCTGCCCGATAACTTTGATCGTCGTTTGGGTCCGGCGGTGAATGCTGGGTCTTCTTTGTTTTTATACGGCCCTCCCGGTAATGGGAAGACCACTATTGCCCAGGCCATTGCCAAGCTCATTGCCCGCGATTCGCCCATTTGGCTGCCGGATGCCATTACGGTGGGCGGGCAGATTATTCGGGTTTTTGATCCGCTGGTGCATACGCCGGTGGCCCAGGAAGAGGTTGTTTTTCATACAGGCAACCTGAACATGAACAACGGCCATGCGCAAAAAGCAAAATATGACCAGCGCTGGCGACTATTCGAGCGTCCGGCGGTGATGGTGGGTGGTGAACTGACGATGGATTCGCTGGACTTGCGCTATGAGCCCATTGCCAAGGTGTACGAAGCACCCCTCCAGCTAAAAGCGAACGGGGGCATGTTTCTCATCGACGACTTTGGGCGGCAGCAAATCAGCCCCCAGGAACTGCTTAACCGCTGGATCGTGCCCTTAGAGAGCGGCATCGACTTCTTGCGACTGCAATCCGGCCAGAGCCTGGAGGTGCCTTTCCGCCAACTGATTGTCTTCTCCACCAACCTGGATCCCATGCAGCTGGTAGACGGCGCGTTTTTGCGTCGTATTCAGATGAAAGTAGAGGTAGGTGGCCCCAGCGAGAAGCTGTTCTACCAGATTTTCACCGAATCGTGCAAGGCATTTAATGTGCCGTTCGATAAAAAATCGTTTGTCCACCTGCTGCAAAAATGGTACAGGGGGCCAAACCGGGTAATGCAGTCCGTCCATCCGCGCGACATCGTGAAAACCGTCATTTCCATCTGCAACTACGACGGTACCACACCCCGCCTGACGCCAGAGCTGGTGGATGAGGCGTGCGAAAGCTACTTTGTCGACGGGAACATGGCCGCCACGCTGGCCGATCAGGTGCAGAGTCAGGTGGCTGCTTAACTACGAGACTTGCAGCACCTCAACACCGCGCCCCTGTTGGATGAGGGGGATGTATGTTTCTAACTCTTGCTGTACGGCCGTATCCAACAAATCAATCGTTTCCCCTCTCTCCGCAGACAGGTACGCGGCCATCACCAACTTTGTGATCTCCAAACCATAGCGCCACGGCAGCATCCCGTCTTTCCCGGCCAGGAAGGCGGATGCTGCATCCTTGTTTTCATCCGTGTAGCCGTACAGATCCGCCTCGTTGTACTGCACCGCCAGCAGCCCACGTGAGGCCGTGGCCTTTTCCAGCGCCATTTCGGCATCGGCAATGGCGTCCGCTGCCTCATCGCCGATGAACACCTCCAGCGTGGAGCGCAGCGTGTTGACCTCAAAGGCGTAGCCCGGCCCCATGCCGTCCATAAACAGCCGCAGCCCCTGCTTTTCAAACATCCACGAATCGGTAAATTGGGCTTTGGCGATTTGTCCAGTTTTCGGATTACGGAAGGTAACCATGCCCGTGGCGAAATCTTCGGCGGGGGTTTTGCTGTAATCCACGCCAAAGCGGTCCAGCAATTTTTGCCGCCATTCCGGCAGGCCCCACTTGAGCAGGGAGGTTTCGGCCGTTACCGAGATGGGCTGCAAAAACGTCGGCGGCTTGCCGATGGGCGTCAGCACATACCAGCCCACGGCGATGCTGTGGCAGCCCATATCTGACAAGACGCCGCCGCCCTGCTGGGTGGGGTCCCAAAACCACGGTTCGTGCGGCCCGCCATGCTCTTCGGCAGAGCGGGTGAGCACCAAAGGGCCCATCGTTTTTTGCTGCGGCGTAAGCTGGGCCAGCTGGCTTTGGATGGGCTTCATGAAAATCTGGTTTTCAAAGTAAGCGGTGCGCAGGTTGGCTTCGTCGGCCAGTTCCACGAGGCGGCGCGCCTCTTTCATGTTGCGGCCCAGCGGTTTTTCACAAATGACGCCTTTGAGGTTGGCTCCTTTCTTCACGGCATCAACGATCTTTTCCATAATTTCGATACGGGTGAA
Source organism: uncultured Anaerolineaceae bacterium (assembly GCA_937967805.1). The sequence goes on along the minus strand of CALBTC010000339.1, from coordinate 5,071 downwards.
GTTGGGCGAATAAATGGCGATGGCGTCTACGTGGTTGGCCATTTCCTCCACGGTATCGTAAACCACCGCCTCGCCAATGCCCATCTCCCGAATCTCTTTGGCTACATCTTCGGCGTGGGCTTTGGTGCGGGAAGTGATGCCGGCGATCTCCATGTTGCGTATCTGAGCGATGGCGCGTGATTGAAAGCGGGTAATAAAGCCCGCGCCAACGATGCCAAGTTTGAGTGTTTCCATTTTCGTTCTCCTCTGAAAATAGGACGCAGATTAACGCTGATGAACGCAGATTTTTTCTCTGCGTCTCCGCGTCTCTGCGTTGGCTTTTTTTATTGTCTGAGGCCGCGTTGACGGCCGTATACCGAAATCAACACCAACAAAATAACGCCTAACGTGATTTGCCGGAACGCTTCCGGCAGCTGCATCGCCGTAAGCAGGCTGGTGATGAGCGTGAGCACCAGCGCCCCGGCCATCGTGCCCCAGTAGCTGCCCTTGCCGCCGGAAAGCGCCGTGCCGCCTACCACCACCGCCGCTACCGAGGGAAACAGGTAAGGGCCGCCCAAATTCATAAAGACGGTTTGGGTAAAGCCCAGAAGCATAAAGCCACCGAACGCCGCTAGCAGGCCGCTGAGGCTGTAAGTTACCAAGACGATGAGCGGCACGCGCACACCCGACAGCCGGGACGTGACGCGATTCACGCCGATGCCGTACAGCTGCTTGCCATAGGCAGACCGTTCCAGCAGCAGCCAGATGAGCCCGGCCAGAATCAGCCAGATGAAGACCACGCCGGGAATGCCCAGCAGCAGCGGTGCCGAGATATACCGGCCCATAATCGGCGCCGTGTCGCCAATCATCTGGCCCTGGGTGATGGCTAAAATAAGCCCCTGCACCACGCCGGCCATGCCTAACGTCATGACCAGCGGCGGAATTTTGAGGAAGGCCACGCCCAGGCCGTTGAGCAGGCCGATGAAGGTTCCGGCAGCCAAAGCCACAGCCAGCGCGTACGGCACCAGCTCATTCTGTCCTTCATTCAGGCGAAAAGCGAGGATAGCGGCCAGGGTAACCACGGCTCCGATGGACAAATCAATGCCTTCGCCGCCGCTTAGGATAACTAACGTTTGTCCGGCGGCGATGATGCCCAAAAACGCCGCCAGCCGCACGATATTGATCGCCTGATTGGCGTTGACAAATCCGGGACGGATGAGCCCGCCCAGAAAAAATAGACCTATGGCCAGCATCAGGGCGATCAGCGGCGGGTTGAGTTTCAGCGATTGCAGTTTGCTCATGAGAGACCTCGCCTGCGGATTAGCTGCACAAGCCCAGGCCCGGCCAGGGCAATGAGGATGATGAGGGCATCGACCAACGTCTGGTACCAGCTGGGCACGTCGGCAAAAGAGATGATGTTGCGGATTAGGCCCAGGATAATGACGCCAAGGATAGAACCGGCAATGCCGCCCTGCCCTCCGCTAAGCCGGGTACCGCCTAAAACGACGGCCACGATAGAATCCAGGGTCATGGCGTCGCCGATGCGCGGGTCGCCGGAGCTGGTGCCCAGCGTGAGGGCCAACGCGGCCAGGGCGGCCATCAGCCCGGCGATGACGTAAGTGCTGAATAAAACGCGGGTTACAGGCACGGCCGTAGCATACGCCGCCTCTGCCTTCCCCCCCACCGCAAATAAATTAGCCCCATACTTTGTGTTGCGCAAGACATACCAGAGCAGCACCAAAACGGCCGCAATCCACACCCCCAGCGGAATGCTGAGCGGCGTCGCCTGCCGGTACCAGCGGGCAAACGTCTCCGGCATATTGCCACCGGGCCGGGGCAAAATCCACAGCGCCAACCCGGAAAATATAAATGAGGTGGCATAGGTGGTCACGATGGGCGGCAGGCGCAGCCAGGCCACGCCAAAGCCGTTCAGGGCACCGGCGGCCATGCCCACGCCGCAGGCCAGCAAAATTACCAGCAAAATTTGCCCCACAGAGGCGTCAAGCGACATTTGGGTGACCAGAACGGCCGTTACCAACGACACCATTGCCCCCACCGACAAATCAATGCCGCTGCCCATAATCACCACAGCTTGCCCCACGGTGACAATCATCAGCGGTAAAAACGTGCGCAAATTGCCGTTGAGCACGCGCAGCTCCAGCAAATTGGGCTGGAGGATGAGGTTCACCACCGCGGCCACAACCATCAGCGCCAGGGCAAACAAATAAGGATGCCGCAAGGAGACGTACTTGAGCTGCAATCGTTCGATCATATACCTCCCCTTGTCGATGGCGATATTTTTAACGCAGAGACGCAGAGGCGCAGAGAAAAAATCTGTGTCATCTGTGTTAATCTGTGTCCCATTTTTGCTAAAATGCTCACGTTGCTTCTTGCGCCTCGCTGCGATTGGTGGACATGCTGGCTGAGACCAACTGCGTATGGGTAAGTTTGTCGCCGCTGAGTTCGGCGCTGATACGGCCGTCCAGCATCACCAGCACCCGGTCGCACAGGCCCAGCAGCTCTTCATCATCGCTGCTGTAGAACAAAATGGCCGTGCCTTCCTGCCGCAGTTCCGCCAGCAAATTGTAAAACTCCCGCTTGGTATGCACGTCTACGCCCTTGGTTGGGTCATTCAGCAGCAGCAGCTTTGGTTCGCGCAGCAGCCATTTGCCAATGACCACCTTCTGCGCGTTGCCGCCGCTAAGGCTGCTCACCGGTGCCTCCAGTGAGGAGCGCACCAGGCTCAGCTCGTCAGCGACACGTTTGGCGTCATCTTTGGCCTCTTCTACGTTTAGCGGGAAGCCGTAGCGCTGCCAGGAGGGGAGCTGGAAGTTTTCCAAAATGGAGCGGATGAGCAGCAGCCCTTCGCTGCCCCGGTCGCCGGGGACCAGAGCCACGTTGTGCTGCATCGCCTGCCGGGGATGGCTGAAATGGACCGCTTCGCCGGACAACGTCATTTCTCCGGTAAAGGAAACATCGCCAAAAATAACCCGGAGCAGGTTAGACTGACCCTGGCCCTGCAGCCCGCCAATGCCCAGCAGTTCGCCGTCGCGCACTGCCAGGCTGACGTCTTGCAGCACGTCGGAGCAGATATTGGCCAGCTTCAGGCGCACGGCCGCTTCTTCAGAAACAGGATCGAGGGTGAGCTGGCGCGGCACGGCCGTTTCATCCCCCACCATCATGTTGACCAACGCCTGTTCATCCGTTTCGCTGATGACGGCGCTGCCCACGGAACGGCCGTTGCGCAGCACCACCGCCCGATCGGCCACGCGAAAAATCTCGTCCATGCGGTGTGAGACAAATACAATTGCTTTGCCCTGTTCCTTCCAGTCGGCCACCAGCTCAAACAGGCGGCCCACCTGCTGGCTGTCCAGGCTGGCGGTGGCCTCGTCCAGAATGATGAGACGCGGATCGAGGCTGAGCGCCTTGAGAATTTCCACAATTTGCCGTTCGTCCGGGGGTAAGGCAGAAACCGGTTCTTCCGGCTGCAAAGAATCTTGCACCGTGCCGGCGAACAGGTCTAGCAGCTCCTGTGTTCGGGCCAGCATCACCTTTTTGTCGACGACGAGTCCCCACTTCATCGGCTGGTGTCCCAGCCAGATATTTTCGGCCACGGACATGTCGGGGATGAGGCTGAGTTCCTGGTAAACGGCCGTAATCCCCAAATTCTGCGCTTCTTGAGGTGAACTGAATTCAACCGATTGATCATCCAACAGCAGTTCCCCTTCATTGGGCGCCACCACGCCGGTGATCACCTTGCTCAGCGTGCTTTTACCGCTGCCGTTGGCCCCCAGCAGCGCCACCACTTCGCCTGACTGAACTTCCAGAGTGCCGTCGGCCAAAGCCTGGACGCCGCCATACCATTTGACAATATTTTGGGCCGAGAGGGAGACGCGGGTTTTTGCCATGCGTTTTGAACCCAAGTGATGCGTGAAACGTGAAACGTGATTTTTCTCACGTTTCACGCATCACGTTTCACGCACTATTTATTCCATGAAGCTGGCGGCTTCTTCCTGGGTAATCATGCCATCCAGCGTGTACGAATCCGGTTGATCCTGCACCTCAGCGTACGTTTCATCGAAGTTTTCGGCCGTTACCTGGCCGGGAATGGGTACGTAAAGCGAGTTGCCAAACGGCCCTGCCAACTGTGATTCATCTACCGTGCCGCCTTGCAAAATCTCAACCGCCACGCGTAAACCGCTGGCACCAATTCCCGGTGGGTTGACCACACCGATGGTGGTGAAGTCTGGGTTCATCGTTTCTTGTACTTCATTCCATAATTTGATAAACCCGGCGCGGGCTTCTCCAGCCATCACAGGCCACTCATCTGGATTAGCCGTGACCAAAGCTTGCAGAACGCCTAGAGCCATACCGTCTTGGGTCCATACGCCGTCAATGTTTGGCAGGGAAGCCAGGAAATCAGACATGACCTGCTGCCCCGTGGCCTGATCCCAGGAACCGGTATCACGGCCCACGACGTTAATGTCGGGGTATTCGCTGAAGACCTCTTCCACACCGTCCATGCGGGCTTCGTTGGCGGGATGACCGACAAAGCCTTCAATCAAAACGACGTCGCCGGAACCGCCTAGCTGCTCGGCCAACCAGCGGGCGCTGATGCGGGCCCATTCTGTCTGGTCGATGACCACATTATACGCCCCTTCGGCCGAGATTTCCTGATCCACAGCGATGACCACAATGCCTTGTTCGGTGGCTTCTTCGATGATGGGGTTCAGCGCGGTCTGATCATTAGGATTGACGATGATGGCATCAACGCCCCGGTTGATCAGGTTTTGAATCTGCTGAATCTGGCCCTGTACGTCCACGTCGGCGCTTTCGATGACCAGTTCTGTGGTGATGCCCTGATCCATGAACTCCTGGTTAACCTCTTCCAGGTCCTGAATCATCTGCGTGCGCCACTCGCTGCCAACAAACCCATTGGAAACGCCAATGGTATACGGTTCTTCTGCCGTGTCTTCGCCGCCGCCACAGGCGGCCAGCGCGAAGGCAAATACAAACAACAGTGACCAAAGAAACAGTTTTTTAGACATTTTCTCCTCCTTACGTCGGAATACGTCTGTTTAAAATCTTATGC
>CALBTC010000338.1 GCA_937967805.1 uncultured Anaerolineaceae bacterium | reverse complement strand
CCAACTTTTCCACCCGTGCCCGGTTATCCCGCTGGTCCAAAAAGAAGCCGGTTTTCTGCCCCTGCACCACATCTGCCTCAAAGTAGAGGCCGTTTTCTAAAAAGCGCACGCCGTTGCGCAGGGGCTTGCCCTGCAACAGCTGGCCATCTTGCAAGCCATACAAATCTGCTTCCTGCTGCTGCACAAAGCGGCTTAGCCGCAGAACGACGCGTTTGGGTTGGGTGACGGCCGTTAACCCACGCAGCAAATAAGCCAAATGGGGCACCCAGGCCGTCGTGTACAGCTTCAACACGTAGCTCTCGCCATAGCGATCAATCACCAGGCCAGGTAGCCCGTCGTTCTCGCCATGAATGAGCCGGTAACCGGTGGTATTGGTTTGCAGAAGGGGTTGGCGCTGCTCTGCGGCCGTTTCCAGTTTGTACAAAAACCAATCGGCGTCAATGGTGGTCGGTTGTCCCTGGGCCAACACGCGTACACGGATAGGGGAGGCAGGTGCGTACAGCCCAATCGCCAAAAAACGATTCTTGCGATCAAAAATAACGGCCAGGTCACCGGGACGGCCGTCATGACTTTGCTCGCGAATCGCCCGATCATACACCCAGGGATGCCCGCGACGCACCCACCGCTCCGCCGCCGGACTCACCCGAAGGGCAATGCGCTTTTCTGATGGCTCCGGTAACGTGGCTAGAAGTTCCTCATTCGCCAATGGCACACTTCCTTATATCACGAATCAGAAAAATTCGTTTCATTCGTCCATTCGTCACATTCGTGATTTGCTTTTACATTTTCGTAGTTGTATGCATTCTAGCGTAAAATGAAGTCCAATGCCGACTGAAATAGATCATAATTCGTCGGCTTAATTGACTGATGTTAAAGCATGACAACAACGAATTGGAGTAAATAACGAATTTTTCCACCATTTAATTCGTTTGTTACTTAAATTCGTTGTCGTCATTTTGAACAAATACACAAAATCGTATGCCTGTCACCATCACCATTCCCGCCACTTCTGCCAACCTCGGCCCCGGCTTTGACTGCCTGGGGGTTGCCTTGGGTCTCTACAACCGCGTCACGTTTACGGCCGTTTCCCACCCCACCCACACCATCGAAGTCACCGGCCTGGACGCCGCCAAAGTGCCCACCGACGAATCCAACGTCGTGTACCAATCCGCCTGCCACCTGTTTGATCGTTTGGGAAAACGGCCGTCTGGCCTGCATATTCGGCAAGAAAACAACATCCCCGTTGGCAGCGGACTTGGCAGCAGCTCTACGGCCGTCCTCGCCGGTTTGCTGGGAGCCAATGAACTGGTAGACGGCCAGCTAAGCCAGGCAGACATCCTTAAGCTGGCCACGGCCATCGAAGGCCACCCGGACAACGTGGCTCCGGCTCTGCTTGGCGGTCTGGTGTTGGGCGTGCTGGACGGCGAACAGGTTCACATCGAGCAGCTGCCGGTTGCCCCGCAGCAGGTAGCCGTCATCATGCCCGATTTTGCCCTGCTCACCCGCGATGCCCGTGCCGCTCTGCCTGCCAAAGTCAGCCGCCAGGACGCCATTTTTAACGCCAGCCGGCTGCCGCTGCTGATTCGGGCTTTGGAAACGGCCGCTTACGCCAAGCTCACCCTGGCCATGCAAGACAAATTACACCAGCCGTACCGCCTGCCGCTCATCCCCGGCATGGCCGCAGCCTTTGCAGCTGCTACCGCTGCCGGAGCCGCCGGCGTGGCTCTCAGCGGTGCGGGTCCCAGCCTCATTGCTTTTGCCCCGGACCATCATGCGGATATTGTAAGTGCGGTGACGGCCGTTTTCCAGCAAAACAATCTCACCTGCCGCAGCTGGATTCTACCTATTGACACAACCGGAACCCAGATTAACAAACTCGCCAGCCGGGGCACAATTTGATAAACTCAATGGTTGTTGATACCGCAACCAATTAACAAAACTCGACAAGAAAACTCGCAGACTTGTCACACTAAAACTATTTCCTGCTTGCTCTTGCTTGTTGGCAAAAAAACGGGCCATCTCCCACAACCGGCACCGTTTTAACTTTTTGGCTGTTTGCCAACGACGCTTACACAGCACCTACTAGCACACCAAGGAGAATTGAATGGACAAAGAGACACTACTCGATTGGTACCGCCAGATGGTACTCATTCGTCGCTTTGAAGAGCGCAGCGACGAACTGTACCAGTTGGAGGGGAAAATCAAAGGATTCCTGCACCTCTACATTGGCCAGGAAGCCGTCGCCGTCGGCAGCATCGCCGCCCGCAAAGAAGGTGACCATATCATCACCGCTTATCGCGATCACGGACATGCGCTGGCCGTTGGCCTTTCGGCCAACGAAGTGATGGCCGAGCTCATGGGCAAAGCAACCGGCGTGGCCGGCGGGCGCGGCGGCTCCATGCACATGGCCAGCAAAGAGCGCACCTTTTGGGGCGGCTACGGTATCGTCGGCGCTCACATTTCGCTGGGCGTCGGCCTGGCACTGGCCGAAAAATACAAAGAGACAGACGCCGTTTGCCTTTGCTACTTTGGCGATGGCGCTACCAACATCGGCTACTTCCACGAATCGCTCAACATGGCGGCCGTTTGGGAACTGCCCATCGTCCTCATCTGCGAAAACAACAAGTATGGTATGGGCACCCCCATCGACAAGGCATCCGCTGTCTCCAAAATGGTAGACAAAGCCAAAGCGTACAAAATCCCCGCCAAGCAGGTGGACGGTATGGACGTCATGGCAGTCTACGAAGCCACCGAAAAGGCAATTGCCGCCTGCCGCAAAGGCAAAGGACCGCAGTTCCTGGAAATGATGACTTACCGTTACGAGGGACACAGCATTGGCGACCGCACCCGTTACCGACCGGAAGGGGAACTGGACAAATGGCGCGACGAAAAAGACCCAATTGCCACCCTGCAAAACCATCTACTGAAAGAATTCGAGATGGCCGAAGAAGACCTCATTGCCATCGACGAGGAAGTTATGAAAGAAGTGGATGAAGCGGTTGAATTTTCCGAAGAATCCCCGCTGCCGGCGCAAGATACCTTGTTTGACCACATTTATCCCAGCAACGGAGAGGTGAGCTAATGGCCCGTTTAACCTTACGAGAAGCAATTACAGAAGCGCTGCGCGAAGAAATGCGCCGTGATGAAAACGTCTTTATCATGGGTGAAGAAGTTGGTGAATGGGGCGGCACCTATGCCGTCACCAAAGGCTTTTTGGACGAGTTTGGCGAACGGCGCGTGCGCGACACGCCCATTTCTGAAATGGCCATTGCCGGGGCCGCCACCGGCGCCGCCATGGCCGGCACCCGCCCCGTCGCCGAATTTATGACCATTAACTTTGCCTTTGTCGCCTTTGATGCCATTGTGAACCATGCGGCCAAGGTCAGCTACATGTTCAACGGCCAGTTTGACTGCCCGGTGGTCTTCCGCGCCCCTGGTGGCGGCGGTAAGCAGTTAGGCGCTACCCACAGCCACACCCCGGACGTCATCTTTGCCCATTTCCCCGGCCTGAAAGTTGTCTGCCCGGCCACGCCATACGACGCCAAAGGGCTGCTTAAAAGCGCTATTCGCGACAACAGCCCGGTTCTGTTTATTGAGCCGGTGGCCCTTTACACCTCACCCAAAGTGCGCGACGAAGTGCCGGAAGACGATTTCACCGTGCCCATCGGCGTTTCCGACGTGAAGCGCGAAGGGAGTGACGTTACAATTGTGACCTATGGCGAAGGGCTGCACGTCTCACTGGATGCGGCAAAAAGCCTGGCAGAAGAAGGCATTGAAGCCGAAATTATCGATCTGCGCAGCTTGCAGCCGCTGGACATGGGACCGGTCATCAAATCGTTCAAGAAAACATTTAAGGCGGTTGTGGTTGAGTTTGGTCACCAGACCTATGGCGTTGGTGCAGAGATTGTGGCCCGCCTGCAGGATGAGGCGTTTGATTACATCGACGCCCCCATCAAGCGCGTAGCCCAGTATGACGTGCCGGCGCCCTACTCTGGCGAACTGGAACGCTCGGCACTGCCCAATGCCGATAAGGTCATTGCGGCTGTTAAGGAGATTTTGTGATGGCTGAATTTATAAAAATGCCCACGCTGGGCTTCGATATGGAAGAAGGCACCATGGGCACCTGGCTCAAGGAAGTGGGCGACCCGGTACAAAAAGGGGACGTGCTGGCCGAAATCGAATCGGACAAGGTCACGCAGGAGTTGACTGCGCGCGCCGACGGCGTGCTGCTGGCCCAGCTGGCCAACACAGGGGACCTTATCCCCGTGGGCGATAACCTGGGCATTATCGGCGAGGAAGGTGAGGATATTTCCGGCATGATGGACGGCGCCGGAAGCAGCAACGGAGCCGCCGCGCCCAAAGCCGAAGCGGAACCCGCGGCTGAGAAAACAAAGGCAGAGGCTGCGGCAGAAAAAGCAGCCGAACCCCAGGCAGCAAAAGCAAGCGGCAAAGCGGATGGAGAATTCCCCGGCGGTGTGAAAGCAACACCGGTGGCCCGGCGTGTGGCTGAGGAACATTCGGTTGATTTGACGCGAGTAGATGGCAGTGGTCCAGGCGGCCGTATTCGCAAAGCCGACGTGGAAGCGTATCTGGAGAGTGGTCCGGCGGCTGAACCGGCCAAGCCGGCGGCGATGGAAGCGTTGGAAACGGCCGTTCCCACCCCACCATCCGCCACCGAAAAACCGCTCACCCGGATGCGCCAGGCCATCGCCCGCCGCATGACCGAGAGCAAAACCACCGTGCCCCACTTCCAGGTCACGTCAGACATCGACATGGCCGCCACGCTCAAGCTGCGCAAGCAGATTAACGATTCGCTGGAACCTGAGCAAAAAGTATCGGTCAACGATCTGGTGGTAAAGGCGGCGGCACTGGCTTTGCGCCAGTTCCCCAACCTAAACGCCAGCTTCGGCGGCGACAAGATCATCTTGCACAACGAGATCAATGTGGGTTCGGCCGTTGCCGTGGAAGGCGGCTTGCTCACCATCGTGCAAAAAGGCACCGACGGCGCCAGCATTTCCAAAATTGCCCAGGACCATAAAGAAATGATCGCCCGCGCCCGCGAAGGCAGGGTGAAACCGGAAGATGTGGAAGGGGCCACGTTTACCGTCAGCAATTTGGGCGCGTTTGATGTGGAGCACTTTGTGGCCATCATCAACCCGCCCCATGCCGCCATTGTGGCCGTTGGCTCGGCCAAGCAGGTGCCGGTGGTGGTCGACGGTGAATTGACCATCGGCACGCGCATGAAGGCCACGATTTCAGCCGACCATCGCGTAACGGATGGTGTGGAGGCGGCCCAGTTCATGCAGACGTTCAAAGCCATCTTAGAAGATCCGCTGCGCCTGCTGATTTAAGTACAAACTCAAAACCTTCGGATTCAAACACTCCCGTTTGTGGTTAACCGTATTGATCCGAAGGTTTTTTATTATGATGGACCTTTTATTGTCACTCCTGCCTTCGCAGGAGTCCAGGTAAATGGATTCCCGCTTTCGCGGGAATGACAAATTCATAGGGCTACATGCTTAGAGAGCAACATCTCCCATTACTTAAAATCTGCTATACTACGGCGGTAGATTCACATAAGATGGCGCTTTTTGTTTTATCGACAGGCAGTTGAGCCAGAGGAGTGCACATGGCCACTATTCTTGTAATTGATGATGATGAACTTGTTTCGCGAACTTTGCAACGTGCGCTGAAACTGTATGGTTACCATGTTATGGTATCAAACAGCGGCACGGAAGGGTTGCAACTGGCACGTCGTCATCGCCCCGACTTGTTTATTTTAGACATTATGATGCCTGGTGCTGACGGTTATCAGGTTTGCCGACAAATTCGGGGTGATCCGTTGCTGCAAGATTTGCCGGTACTCTTTTTAACGGCAAAAGCCAAAGATGAAGACAAAATCGAAGGCTTCCGCGCCGGTGCAGATGACTATCTGAGCAAACCATTTAATATGGAAGAGTTACAACTGCGTGTGCGGGCCATCTTGCGCAGGGCTTTGCCCCAAGAGGTGAAAGAAGAAAAGCCCAGCGAAGTTGTCGCGGGCAATGTGGTGCTCGACTGCCGCAGCTTCAAGGTCACCACGCCAAACGGCACGGCCCTGCTCACCAATGTGCAGTTTGATCTGCTCTATCATCTGATGAGCAATGCCGATCAGGTGTTTAACAGCCAGCAGCTGCTTCAAGACGTATGGGATTATCCCCGCGACACAGGCAGTCCGGAGCTAGTGCGAGCACACATCAAAAATCTGCGCGAGAAAATTGAACCGGTGCCCAGCGACCCCAAATATATTCGCACGATTCAGGGGCACGGGTATACGTTTACAACAGACCCGGAACAGTGAGAGATTTTTAGCGAAGAGGCAGAAGATGTCGCAGCAAATTGGGGTGGGAACGGCCGTTCCCACCCCACTGGTAACCGAAAAAAGATCGCACATCCTGATCGTCGATGACGAGCCGGAAATTGCCGAGACCCTGGCCGACTTCCTGGTCAAAAAGGCAAACTTTCTGGTCTCTTCGGCGCGAGACGGGCAGGAAGCGATTGATTTTCTGCAGGCCACCCTGGCCCACGAGGCGCCGGAGATCGACCTCGTTTTGCTGGACATGCGTATGCCCAATCTGTCTGGCCTGGACGTGCTTAACTGGATTCGCGACCACGAACGGCTGCAATACACACGCGTGGTGCTGCTCACGGCCGCAGCAGGCAGCAGCGAAAAAGTAGAAGCCCTCACCGCCGGGGCCGACGATTACATCACCAAACCATACCGTCCCCAGGAGCTTCTAGCGCGGGTCAACACCATCTTACGCACCCAACAGTTGGAAAAACAGCTCCAGCGACAAAGCCAGCAGTTGGCCGCCCTCAACCGCATCGGCCAGGCCGTTGCCGCTACGCTGGAGATAGCCGAGGTTTTGGCAACGGCCGTTGAAGGGGTAGAACAGCTCCTGGGGATCGAACTGGCAGGCGCTTTAATGGTAGAAGGCGGCACCAAGCTGCGTTACCAAAATCTGCACGGCCGCAGCGGACCTTTACCGGTAACGGCCGTTCCCACCATCACCGTCGGTGAAGGCATCTTTGGCATGGCGTTTGAAGAACAAACGGCCGTCATCTTGAACCAGCCAGAGGGAGACGGCCGTTTTCGTCCCGAAATCGACGCCCCGCCAAACTTCCAGGTAGATGCCCTCATTGCCGCGCCGCTGGTAGTACGCGGCCGTCCCGTTGGTCTCATTAATGCCTTCAACAAGCTGGATGGCCCCTTCACCGAGTTCGATCTCGACCTGTTCGCTTCCCTGGCCAGCTCCATCAGCGAGGCCATTGAAAACGCCTGGCTCTTCACCCGCATCCGCCAGCGCCAGCAAGAAATGCTGGAAAGCCGCAACACCCTGCAAGCACTCATTGATGGCATTCCCCACCCCATCTACACCATCAACGACGACTGGAAGCTTGTGGGCATCAACAAAAGCAAGGCTGATGAATTAGACACCGTGCCAGAACATCTGGTAAATGAAGTATGTTATGAAACATTCTTCAACCGCAGCCAGCCTTGCCGCCATTGTCGGGCTGCTCAAACGCTAGCTCAAAAGCAAGCCCAGCGTTGGACAGTGAATTGGAAAGGAGACGATCACCTGCCGCGGGAATGGGACGTCAACGCCTATCCCATCCCCAGCAAACAGGCAAGCTCTGCCCGGGCCGTTATCTTGTGGCAGGATCGTACCGAAGAGCGCAGGCTAGAAAGCTCCTTGTTGCAAGCAGGTAAACTTGCCGCCATCGGCCAACTGGCCGCCGGCGTTGCTCACGAAATTAACAACCCACTCACCGCCATTAACGCCAATGCCGAAATGCTCAAAATGTTCATCCCACAAGAGGATGAAAATTATGAAGCAGTTGACCTCATCGCCCGTGCCGGAGACCGCGCCGCCAAAGTGGTGCGCGGATTGCTCGATTTTGCCCGGCAAGAACATTACAATCTCACCATAGGCGATGTGAACAGCTCCATTCGGCAAACCCTGGACTTGATTCGGTATCAGCTTAACACCGCCGATGCCGAAGTGATTCAAAACATGGCCGACGACCTGCCGCCAATTGTGGCCAGTTGGGAACACCTGAAAAGCGTCTGGCTCAATCTCATTATCAACGCCCGAGACGCCGTCAACCAACTGACACAGCAGCGGCAAATCGCTATCACCACACAGATGGATGGCGAAAAAGACCATGTACAAATCATCGTTCAGGATAACGGCAAGGGGATGTCTGAAGCAGAACTTGCGCACATCTTTGAGCCTTTTTATACAACAAAAGACCCCGGAAAAGGCACCGGCCTAGGCCTGGCAACCAGCCATCGCATCATTGAGCAGCACGGTGGAGAAATTAACGTTGTCAGCGCCCCCAATGAAGGCACAACCTTCATTATTCGTCTTCCGGTCAATGGAAATGGCAATTCAACCGCATGAATGAGCAAGCCTTAGACCAAATTACCATTAGCGATCTCCTTCGCCTCGCTTTGCCGCTGAACACCACGGCCATGGGTGGGGCGGAGCAAGCACGACGCGCCGTTGAGTGGGTCGTTTTACTAACCAGTTGGGATGCTGTGGAAGATCAAGTTCAGCTCAATGACCTGGTCATTGTCCCCCCGTCTTTGCAAACCAAAATCAACGAATCGGCCTTTAAGCAAAAATTGGCATTGCTGGCCGAAATCAACGTTTCTGGCATACTGCTTTTCAACACAGTTTCTGAGGCAATTGGTGAACAGGTAAATAGACTGCAAATATCTTTGCTCGTTGTGCCAGAAAATCATTCTGTGCGCGAAATTAATCGAGCAGTCGCGGCGCTATTGGTAGACAGACAATCCGCTACCAGCGAGCGAGGCATGCAGCTCTACCGTACACTGTCTGAAATGTCCCGTGAAGACCAGGGATTAAATGCTATGACAGAACTGGTATCTAAACTCACCGGCAAGATTGTGGTCGTACAAGACAAGCGCATGGAAATTCAGGCCATAGCTGTACCGCAAAATAACCAGATCGAGCTAGAACCACTCAAGGAGATGCTGCAACAGCGTGACGAACTCCCGCCGGTCCTGCGCAATCGCAAAGCGGCCGCACACGCCCGGCAGAGTCATTGGCAGCAGTTTCTGCCGATTGAAAATGTAGGTCGGCTCGTCAGCCCCATTATTTCTGGCGACCGGGCCAGAGGCTACCTATCTGTGGTGGGTCCGGCCGATCAGCTGGACCTGCTGGATAAGCTTGCTGTGGAACATGGCGCGGCGGCCTGCGCCCTGGAAATGGCCAAAGCGAAAGCGATCAGTGAAGCCAAAAAAGCGCTGCGGGGTGATTTTTTGGAAGGTTTGCTGGCCGGCACCATGCCCCGAAAAGAGATTGAACGCCTGGAGGGACGTCTGGATCACAACACCAATCAGCCACATGCCGTTCTTGCCCTGAAATGGGCCGATCCGCCGGCTTATTCGCTGCGCCGCCTGGAAACGACGGTTCATTGGGTGTTAAGTAACCACAGCCGTTCGGCCCTGGTGCATGTGTATGGTGATAAGCATGTGTGCATCTTCCAGGAGCTTAAACATGCTGAAGATATGGAAACTGCACATGAGCTTGGGCGCCGTATTGAGGAACAGGTAAAGACAGAATTTCCGGATGGCGTGTTGGTAACCGGCATGAGCGGTCCTGCCCCAACGCTGGCCGAATGGCCAAACGTATATGACGAAGCATTGCAGGCCATGCAGCTGGGAGAACGGCTGCAAATTAAACAGGTAGTCCAGTTCAGCAGCCTGGGCGTGTATCAGCTATTGGTGCAGTTAGAGGAAACGCCTGTCGTGCGCCACTTTACAGACCAGGTGATTGGCCCGTTGGTGGACTATGATGAACAGCATAACAGCAGTTTGGTGAAGACGATCGATGCCTATTTTGACCATCATGGCAACATCAGCCAAACGGCCGAATCCCTCTTCATCCATCGCAACACCCTGCTCTACCGTCTGGACCGCATCCAGGAGCTAACGGGGCACGACCTCAACCAGGCAAACATGCGCCTGGCGCTGCATTTATCGTTGAAGCTGTGGCAGCTACGGTCGTGATCCGGTGGCCCGTTATCAGTTAACGGTAAATTGCTGGCTACTTTTGTGAGTACTGTGCATATTTTACAAACGAACCTACGTCTGATTTGTTAACAATAACCGTAGATATGACGCTTATTCATCCGCTATACTCATAGAGACTTGTGCTGAAATGCGCGGTTCAGTGGGAAATAGTGGGAATCAAGGCGGAAAATGCTTAAGCATTTTCCGCCTTGGTGTTTCTACAGGTTAGCGTGAAAAAACCTGGCCCATTATCATATTGGCGCAAGTAAGCCTGTTCGGTATAATGAAGTCGGTGCACAAATTCGCTGTTGTGCAATTCCTACAAGATATGATTCATTTCTTTAGGCATTTTGTCACTAGACGAACTAATAACAGCCGATACACTTGAGCGAAACTTTGAAACGGCAAAAATAGAAATATGTTTACCATCTTTCACATCATCATTAGCCTTATCCTTCTTAGCCTCGTCCTTATTATTGTCATTAATAAGGAGATATCGCCTGTTGGGTAAGGAATGAGTGGAAGCACAGCACTCTTAGGTTCACACCAAGCCGCCCAGCAGGGCGGCTTTTTTGTTGCAATTTTTTTAGGAAACGGCCGTACCATGCCAACATTTAACACCAACCCTCAGCCGCATATGAGCACCAAAGGGCAAACGGCCTGTTCCCCTGCCCCTCGTTGCACCCAGCAAGCAGCCCAAACCCAACCATCCGTCACCCCAGGCAGCAAGCAGAAAAACCTGTTTGCTGCCTTTTTATTTGGTAAACAGCCGAAAGGAAAAGTTTAGGAAGCGTGAGTTGGGAAAATTCCCATCTCCAATCTCCTGAGGAGAAGATTTTATGAGCGAGATTAAAACCGGCGGTCAAATCATCTGGGAAAGCCTCATGCACGAAGGTGTCGAAGTCGTGTTTGGGCTGCCCGGCGGAGCCATCCTCCCCACCTATGACGATCTGGCCAAATACGAGTATCCCATTCATCATGTGCTGGTAACCCATGAGCAGGGCGCCTCGCACATGGCCGACGGCTATGCCCGGGCCACCGGGCGCGTCGGCGTCTGCATCGCCACCTCCGGGCCCGGCGCAACCAATCTTATAACGGGATTGGCCACGGCCTACATGGATTCCACGCCGGTGGTTGCCATTACCGGTCAGGTGCCCACCTCCCTGCTGGGGCGCGACGGTTTCCAGGAGTCAGACGTCCAGGGTGTGAGCCTGCCCGTTACCAAGCACAACTACCTCATCACCGACATTCGCGAGCTGCCGGATGCCATTAAAGAAGCATTTTACATTGCGCGCACCGGCCGGCCTGGCCCGGTCTTGATCGATGTGTGCAAAGATGTGCAGCAGGCGTCCATGCCGTTTAAGTATCCGGAGTCGGTCCACCTGCCCGGCTACAATCCCAACATGAACGCGCCGGACCCTGCGGCCGTTTCTCGCGCCGCCCGGCTCATCAATGAAGCCAAAAAACCGGTCATCGTTGCCGGACAGGGCGTTTCTATTGCCAAAGCCGAAGCCGAGCTGCGCCAACTGGCCGAAAGAGCCAATATTCCCGTGGCCACCAGCCTGCTGGGCATCGGCACCTTCCCCGCCACTCATCCGCTTTCTATCAGCTGGGGCGGGATGCATGGCGAAGCTTACTGCAATTATGCTCTGCAGGAGTGTGATGTGTTGTTTGCTGTCGGCGCGCGCCTGGATGACCGGCTCACCGGCGCGTTTGACACCTTCGCGCCAAAGGCCAAAATTATTCATGTCGATCTGGACCCGGCGGAAATGGGCAAAAACATTACCATCAACACCCCCGTCATTGGCGACGCGTTGCTAACGCTGCGCAGCCTGCTGCCACAGATTGAACCCAACGAGCATCCTGCCTGGCTGGAACAAATTGCCGAGTGGAAAGCTGACACAAGCGACCGGGACATTCTGGCCCAGGAAACGGATGAGCTCATCGCCCCTTACGTTATGCGCGCCCTGTGGCACGCCACCAACCAGGGCGACGCCACCGTTGTAACCGACGTGGGTCAGCACCAGATGTGGGAAGCCCAATATTACCATCACACCAAGCGGCGCAGCCTGCTCACCTCTGGCGGCTTGGGCACGATGGGCTATGCCCTGCCGGCGGCCATCGGGGCCCAAATGGGCCTGCCGGAAGAAGAAGTGTGGGTGGTGGCCGGCGACGGCGGCTTTCAGATGACGATGGTGGAGCTGTCCACCGTGGTGCAAGAAAAGCTGCCGATCAAGATCGCCATCATTAACAATGGCTACCTGGGCATGGTGCGCCAGTGGCAAGACGTCTTCTACAACAAGCGGCACGCCGGCACTCCCCTGTTCAATCCCGACTTTGTAAAGATTGCCGAAGCGTACGGCATTCCGGCACGGGCCGTCACCAGCAAAGAAGAAGCGTCTGAGGCAATCAAAGAAGCCCAGACGTATGACGGGCCTTTCCTGCTGGACTTCCAGGTGGAAGAATTTACCAACGTGTATCCGATGGTAACGCCCGGCAAGAGCAATGCCGACATGATTCGCCGTCCGGCAACGGCCGTCTTCAAAGAGAGTGAACAATAACACGTAGGGGCGAGGCAGGTGGTTAGAACCCTTGCCCAACAAAGTGGGGACCTTCCACCTGCCTCGCCCAACTGCGTCATAAAAAACCACGCAGTGAGGACAATAAAATGACAGAAAATGGGATGAAACGACACACAATTAACGCCTGGATGGAAGACAAACCAGGCGTCTTGAACCGGGTGGCCGGCCTCTTCCGTCGCCGCAACTTTAACATTGAAAGTCTGGCCGTGGGCCACAGCGAGACGCCCGGCATCAGCCGCATGACCTTTGTCGCCTACGGCACCGACCGGGACATGCGCCAGATTACGACGCAGCTCGACAAGCTGATCAACGTCACCCGCATTGAAGACGTCACCCACAAACCGTCCATCAAGCGCGAGCTGGCGCTGATCAAGGTGAAAGCCAGCAGCCAAACGCGCGCCGAGGTGATGCAGTTGGTAGACATCTACCGCGCCAGCATTGTGGATGTGAATATGGATTCGCTCATTATTCAAATTGTGGGCAAAGAAGAGCAGGTCGATTCGCTCATCAAGCTGCTGCAAAGCTTTGGCATCCAGGAGATGGTGCGTACCGGCCGCGTGGCGATGACGCGCGGTGAAAGCGATCAGGAAAGCGCGGGGACGGATACGGCCGTTTCCACCCACCAAAACGGACATCATTAAACCAGTAATCGGTGAACGGTAATCGGTAATCAGTAAAAACACCGATTACCGTTCACGGATAACCGATTACCGAAATAAGGGAGATTGGAATCTTGGCAAACATTTATTACGACAAAGATGCAGACCTCGGTCTGCTCGATGGCAAAAAGATTGCGGTGCTGGGCTACGGCAGCCAGGGGCACGCTCACTCACTTAATTTGAAAGATTCTGGTGCCGATGTGCGCGTAGGACTGTATGAAGGCAGCAAATCGTGGGCCAAAGCAGAAGCCGATGGTCTAAAAGTGATGGAAACCAGCGCTGCCTGCGCCGAAGCCGACGTGATCATGGTTTTGGTGCCGGACACCATGCAGGCCGCCATCTACAAAGAGTCGATTGAACCGAACCTGACGGAAGGCAAGACCCTGATGTTTGGCCACGGCTTCAACATTCGCTTTGGTCAGATTGTGCCGCCCAAAAACGTGGACGTGAGCATGATCGCCCCCAAAGCGCCGGGCCACCGGGTGCGCGAGGTGTACGTGGAAGGCATCGGCACCCCCGCCCTGCTGGCCGTGGAGCAAGATGCCAGCGGCAACGCCAAAGCGTTCGCCCTGGCCTATGCCAAAGGGCTGGGCTGCACCCGCGCCGGCGTCTTGGAAACGACCTTCGCTGAAGAAACCGAGACCGACCTGTTTGGTGAGCAGGCGGTGCTGTGCGGCGGTGTGGCTGCGCTGGTGGAAGCCGGCTTCAACACGCTGGTGGAAGCGGGCTACCAGCCGGAAATCGCCTATTTTGAATGCCTGCACGAGCTGAAGCTGATTGTGGACCTGTTTTACCAGGGTGGTTTGAGCTACATGCGCTACAGCGTCAGCGATACGGCCGAACACGGCGACTACACCGGCGGCCCCAAAATCATCACGGATGAGACGCGCCAGGCGATGAAGCAGATGCTGCAAGACATTCGCAGCGGGTCCTATGCCGAAGAGTGGATTGATGAGAACGTGAACGGCCGTCCCTGGTTTAACCAGCGCCGCCAGGAAGCCCGCAGCAGCCAGATCGAGCAGGTGGGCAAAGACCTGCGGCGAATGATGCCGTGGTTGAAGGCAGTTGAGATTGAATGACAAGGTGACAAGGTGAAGGGGTGACAAGGTGAACGGGTGACAAAATCACCCCAGCACCCCTTCACCTGTTCACCCCTTCATTAAAGAATAGGAGTGTAAAAAATGGACGAAGATGGTGTCGATATTCAGGAACAGGAAACAGTCGTTATTTTTGACACAACGCTGCGGGATGGTGAACAATCCCCCGGCGCCACGCTTAATGTAGAGGAAAAGCTGGAAATTGCCCGGCAGCTTTCCCGCCTTGGTGTGGACATCTGCGAAGCCGGCTTCCCCATCGCCTCGCCTGGCGATTTTGACGCGGTGCGCCGCATTGCTGAGGAAGTAGGGCCGCTGACTGACGGCCGTAAAAGCGGCCAGCCCATGGTTATCGCCGGACTTGCAAGAGCCAACAAGCTCGACATCCAGCGCGCCTACGACGCCGTGAAGGTCGCCCCGCGCCACCGCATCCACACCTTCCTGGCCACCAGCGACATCCATCTGCAACACAAGCTCAAAATCGACCGTGAGGAATGTGTGGAGCAGGTGATCGAGGCCGTCACCTTTGCCCGCAGCCTGTGCGACGACGTGGAGTTTTCGCCGGAAGATGCCGGCCGGTCTGATCCGGACTTCCTGGTGCAGGTTCTGGGTGAGGCAATCAAGGCTGGCGCGACAACGCTGAACATTCCCGACACGGTTGGCTATACGACGCCGGAAGAATACGGCCGTCTCATCCACTACCTCATCGAAAAAACCCCAGGATCAGAAACGGTCATCTGGTCCACCCACTGCCACAACGACCTGGGGTTGGCCACGGCCAACACGCTGGCCGGCGTCAAAAACGGCGCACGTCAGGTCGAGGTTACGATTAACGGTATCGGTGAACGAGCCGGTAACACCTCTTTGGAAGAAGTAGCCATGGCCATCGCCACCCGGCCCAACTTCTTCCACTTCACCACCCACATCGACACCACGCAAATCACCCGCACCAGTCGGATGGTGAGTGCTTACACCGGCATGGTAGTCCAGCCCAACAAAGCGATCGTGGGTGCCAACGCCTTTGCTCACGAAGCCGGCATTCATCAAGATGGCATGTTGAAAAACCAGCTCACCTACGAAATTATGCGGCCAGAAACTGTTGGTTTGCACGCTTCCACCCTGGTGCTGGGCAAACATTCCGGCCGTCACGCCTTCCGCGTGCGCGTCGAAGCCCTGGGCTACGACGATCTGGAAAAAGACGAGCTGGAGCAGGCGTTCCAACGCTTCAAGCGGCTGGCCGACAAGAAAAAGGTGGTCACCGACGCCGACATCGAAGCGATTATCGCTGATGAAATTTACCAGCCGCCGGAAATCTGGAAATTGAACCAGATTCAGGTCTCGTGCGGTGACCAGAGCATCCCCACCGTGTCGGTAAGCCTGACGGGGCCGGACGGCACGACGTACATGGATGCGGCGTTGGGCACCGGACCGGTTGATGCCGCCTACCAGGCAATTAACCGAATTGTTGGCGAAGCGCCCCGGCTGAAGGAGTTTTCCATCAACGCCGTAACGGAAGGGCTAGATGCCCAGGCGGAAGCCACCATTCGCATCCAGCCGGACAACGGCGACAGCAGCTATGCGCTGAATCCACAAACCAGCCTGTACTCGGCGCGCACCTTCAGCGGCCACGGGGCCAGCACTGACATCGTTGTCGCCAGCGCCCGTGCCTACCTGAGCGCGCTCAACAAGATGCTGGCGGCAAGTACAGAAACGTCCAGCGTGGTGGAACAGGCTGTATCAGTTGGAGATTAACTTTTACATTTGTCATTCCTGCGAAGGCAGGAATCCATTCTCGCGATGAAGATGGATACCCGCCTTCGCGGGTATGACACCGAATAAATTAAGACTATTAAGGAATTTTATGAGCAACGAACCCAAAACCATTATCGACAAGATTTGGGAAGACCACGTAGTAATCGATGAGCCGGGCAGCCCGGCGGTGCTGTACATTGATCTGCACCTGATCCATGAGGTGACCTCGCCCCAGGCGTTTTCTGGCCTGCGCGAACGGGGGTTGACGGTGAAACGGCCGTCGCAAACCATCGCCACCATGGACCACAGCATTCCCACCACGCCCATCGGCGTGCCAATCCAGGACGCCATCGCCGCCAAGCAGATTGCCACGTTGGAAGCCAACTGCCGCGAATTTGGCATCGAGCTGTTTGGCATGGACAGCCCCAACCGGGGCATTGTACACGTGATCGGGCCGGAACTGGGGCTGACCCAGCCGGGCATGACGATTGTGTGCGGCGACAGCCACACCGCTACCCACGGGGCGTTTGGGGCGCTGGCGTTTGGCATCGGCACCAGCGAGGTGGAGCATGTGCTGGCCACCCAATGCCTGCTGCAAACCAAGCCGAAGACGTATGCTGTGAACGTCAGCGGCCGTTTGCCCCAAGGGTGCGCTTCCAAAGACATCATCCTGGCTTTGCTGGCCAAAATTGGCGTCGGCGGCGGCACAGGGCACGTCTTTGAATATCGCG
>CALBTC010000337.1 GCA_937967805.1 uncultured Anaerolineaceae bacterium | reverse complement strand
GCCGCCCACACTTCGATGTCGTATGTTTTGGTCATGGCAAAGCCCACGTCGCCCGTGGCCAAATCTACAAAGCGGTAGCGAAAACCGAGCGCGTCACAGATGGCCTGGGCGTACTGCTTCATCTCTTCCAGGACTTGGTAGCTCTTGTCAGGATGGACAAACTGGTACATTTCCACCTTGTCGAACTGGTGGCCGCGCTTGATGCCGCGCACGTCCTTGCCCGCGCTCATCTTCTCGCGCCGCCAGCAGGGCGTGTAGGCCACATATTTCAGCGGCAGGTCGGCCTCATCCAGAATTTCGTCGCGGTGCAGGTTGGTCAGGGCGATTTCGGCCGTACCCAGCCACATGAAATCTTCTTCAGCGTCGCGGTAGATGTTGTCAAAGAACTTGGGTAGCTGCCCGGCGCCTTCAAACACATATGAACGCACCATAAACGGCGGATAAATCTCGGTAAAGCCGTGATGCTCCAGATGGTAGTTGAGCATGAACTGGATCAATGCTCGCTGTAAACGTGCCCCGGCACCGCGCAAAACGTAGAAGCGGCTGCCGCTTAGCTTCACCCCGCGTTCAAAGTCGATGATGTTTAGCTTTGGCCCCAATTCCCAATGTGGCTTCGGCTCAAAATCGAACTGCGGCTCCGGTGCACCCTGGGGCTCATGAAAGGTGTTGTGCGCCTCATCTGGCCCAACGGGCACGCTTTCGTGCACCAAATTCGGCACCCACAGCAGATTTTCGTTTAGCCGCTCTTCAACTTCGCGCAGCTCTTCGTCGTAAGCGGCAATCTTGTCGCCGATTTCGCGGGTTTCGTCTTTGGCCTGCTCGGCATTGTTTTGCAGCGCCTGCACCTGCGTGCGCAGCGCCTCGACCGGCTGGCCCACATCCTGCCCGGCTTCGGCGCGACGTACAGCGGCTTCCATCTTCTACAGGCTGCCCATCCAACGGCCGATTTGCTTCGAGCTTTCGTTCCGCTGGCGGCGTAGTTCTTCTACTTCCTGCAAGATTTCGCGACGACGGCCGTCGTCGGCCAAAATCTCATCAATGGGCGCGGTCTGGTTGCGCTTGGCCACCTGCTCCTTCACCCATGCCGGTTTTTCTCGTATCAAGTTAATGTCTAGCATAAGAACCTCCAAAGCTGCTGGTGGTTAGTGGCTAGTGGTCGTTACCAGCCACTAACCACTAACCACCAGCCACTAAAATAAAAAAGCCCCCTCGTCTCTTTTCCAGGACGAGGGGGGCCCGTGGTGCCACCTGGTTTTATCGGTAAACGGTTATCGGTGAACGGTAAACGGTTTTTTACCGATTACCACACTACCGATTACTGATTACCGATCTCAAAAAGCTGTAACGGGCTGACCCGGCTTGCCTTGTTTCGGCAGCGACTCTAGAGTGGATTTCCGGCTGGACAATCATTCGCTTACACCGTCCGCGAACTCTCTGGGGATTGCGACGGCCGTACTTGTCTCTGTCATCGTCGGTGTGTATCTTGTTGCTGAGCATTATAGCTGGGGGGGGAACGGCCGTCAACCAAAGAAATATTCATGAAAGTCGGCAACGGCCGTATACCCAATCTTTTCGTAAATGTGGTTGGACACAGGATTGCTCAGGTCCGTAAACAATGTACAGAACTGGTAACCTTCGTCCAGCAGCCGCTGGCTAAGGGTGGCCACGCAGGCGGTGGCGTAGCCGCGACCACGCAGAGCGGCAGGTGTATACACCAACCCAACGGTGATGCCGTGTCGCGTGGGGCGCGCTTTAGCGGCCATAGAGACCGGCTCGCCCGCTTCATCTTCCCACAAAAACAGATCTTCGTTCTGCATTTTGCCCCGCGCCAGCAGCTCGGCCGATTCTAAATTATCACGAATGTTGGCATCTTCATGAAATGCCTGGACCCAGCCCACCACCCGCTCAAAATCATCGGCATTGGCTAAACGGAGTTGACCCGGCGGTAAGATGAGCCCCTGGACCTGCTTCAGTTTAAAGACGCGCTGCCGCGTACCTGGTTGGGGGGGACGGCCGTTTACCCGCCCCCACAACGCCGCCCACGCGTCCGCCACATTGGCGGGCCCTAGCACCCCTGGTACCGTCCAGCGACTGCCTTGCAACGAATCCCAAAGCGCCTGCACCACCGACTGGCAGTGGGACAAATGGCTATACAAGATCATTTTACGCGGTGGGGTCATGACCGCTGCGCCGGCCAATTCACCTCCGTCTTCTACCACCGCCAAAAACGGCCGATTCCGCCGCCGCGGCGCGCTCTGGCTCAGGCGAAACGCAATCCCCAACATGAGGCCATTCAGTACCTCCTGCGCCTCGAGATAATCTAACGTCGCGTCCAAAAAATCGTTTGGTGTCTTAAATATTTTGACGTTCATTTTGATTTCCTGCCGTTTGGCGATTTGGTAGGGGCAGGTCCCTGTGCCTGCCCTGATTGGGGTAGACACGGGGATCTACCCCTACATTTTACACCCGCACATCATTCACAAACTGGCGCTCGTACAATTCGCGGTACAGGCCTTTTTGCGCCAGCAGCGCCTCGTGCACACCTTGTTCGACGAGTCGGCCGTCCTGCACCACGCAAATCAAATCGGCGCGACGAATTGTACTCAAGCGGTGAGCGATGACAATCGCTGTACGCCCTTGCAGCAGCCGCTCCAACGCCTCCTGGATGAGCGCCTCGGTGAGCGTGTCTACGTTGGCCGTGGCCTCGTCCAGAATGAGCAGGCGGGGATCGGCCAGGACGGCGCGGGCGATGCAGATGAGCTGCCGCTGCCCTAGCGAGATATTCACCCCACCCTCCAAAATCTGCGTTTCGTAGCCGTCTGGGAGGGCGGCAATGAACTCGTGGGCATTGGCCATTTTGGCGGCGGCGATAACGGCCGTTTCCGCCGCCGCTGCATTACCAAAGCGAATATTCTCCCCGATGGTGCCAGAAAAGAGGAACGGATCCTGCGACACAATGCCCGTCTGCGCCCGCAGCGACTGCTGCTGTACCGATTGTACATCCATGCCGTCGATAAGCACCTCGCCTTCGGTGGCATCGTAAAAACGGGCAATCAGGTTGGCAATAGAACTTTTGCCCGCACCGGTTGGCCCCACCAAAGCCACCGTCTGCCCGGCCGCGATGTGCAGGTTGATGTTGTGCAGCACTTCCGGCGTTTCCGGCCGGTAGCGGAAGGAGACGTCTTTCAACTCAACCTCACCGCGCACGCGGGGCATTTCAATGGCGTCAGGCGCATCGGCCACCGTCGGTTCCGTATCGATCAGGCGCAGCACTTCCGCCCCACCGGCCATGGCCGACTGCATGGTGGTGTACAGTTGGCTCAATTCCTGAATGGGCTGGAAGAAGCGGGTAACGTAGGCCAGAAAAGCGACCAGCACGCCCAGCGTCACGCCACCCCGGCTCACGGCCACACCACCAAACCAGAGGACAACGGCCGTTGCCAGCATCCCCATAAATTCAATCGAGGGCAAGAAAATAAACGAGAGTGACATCGCATCCACATGCGCCGTCTTGTTCGATTCGTTAATTTCGTCGAAGCGGGCCTGCGCCACCTCCTCCTGGGCAAACGCCTGGATGACGCGCATCCCGGCAATGCCTTCCGCCAGATCGCCCACCACGGCAGCCACGCTGGATCGCGTGCGCCGGAACGCCACCTTAGCCCGGCGCGAGAACAGCACCGTCACCAGTACCATCAGCGGCAGCACAGTGAAGGTGATCAACGCCAGCCGCGGACTCATTGACAGCATGACAATGATGATGCCCAGCAGCACCAGCAAATCGCCAATCAACGTCACCAACCCCTGCGACAGCAGATCGTTGATGACGGCCACGTCGTTCATCACCCGCGAGACGGTCACGCCGACGATGTGGGTATCATGGTAGGCCAGCGGCAAAGCCTGCAAATGGCGAAACATGTGCTCACGCATGTTGGCCAAAACGCGCTGCCCCACCCAGCCTAACAGGTAACGCTGCCCGGCGGAGGCCACATACAACAGCACAAATGCGCCGCCGATATAACTGGCTACACGAATAAGGCCGGCAGTGTTGCTCTGGGCAATGTGCTCGTCGATGGCGATTTTAACCAGATAGGGCACGAGCAGGGTCATGCCGGTGGCAATCAACATTAAAACGGTGGCGATAGTCATGTAACGGCCGTATGGCTTCAAATAGGCCAACATCCGCACCACCACTCGCTGATCAAATAGCTGTCCAGCGTCTTCCTGGCCAAAGCGGTGCAATGCCCCGCGGGGCCCCATGTTGGGTCCAGATGATCCGATGGAAAAACTCATGTGTAAAAACCTTTGTTTGCGAATATGCCAGTATGCAAGTTTGCAGGTATGCAAGTGACTTGCAAACTTGCTACTTGCCCACTTGCAAACTTCTTTCTTGCGGCCGTAACTGCCTGTTATAAATCTCCTGGTAATGGGCCGAGCTCTCCAGCAGCGCATCATGCGTGCCGCGGGCCACAATCTCCCCTTTTTCCAGAACCAGAATCAGGTCGGCGCGACGCACGGTACTCAGGCGATGGGCAATGACGAAGGTGGTACGGCCGTTCATCAAATTCTCCAATGCCTGCTGAATCAACCGCTCCGTCTGTGTATCTACGCTGGCCGTGGCGTCATCCAAAATAAGGATGGCCGGATCGGCCAGCAGGGCACGGGCGATGGCAATGCGCTGCTTTTGCCCGCCGGACAGCGTCACGCCACGCTCGCCCACGTGGGTTTCGTACCCTTTGGGCAGTTGACTGATGAACTCATGGGCCTGGGCCGCTTTGGCCACGGTGATGATGTCCGCCTCTGTGGCTTCCGGCTGGCTGAAGGCGATATTTTCGCCGATGGTGGCGGCAAACAGCGTCGTTTCTTGCAGCACAATGCCCATCTGGCTGCGCAGCGAGGCCAGCGTCACCTGGCGCAAATCGTGGCCGTCTACCAGCACCCGCCCGCCGGTCGGATCATAAAAGCGGGGCAGCAAATTCATGATGGTCGATTTGCCCGCGCCGGTGGCCCCCAGCAATGCAATCACTTGCCCCGGCTCGGCGGCAAAGTTGATATTTTTCAGCACGCGGTGCCGCTTCAGGTAGCCAAAAGAGACGTCCTCAAACTGCACCTTGCCGGTGATTTTAGGCAGATCGACGGCATCGGGCGCGTCATCGACGTCGGGAATCTGGTCTAAAATTTCAAAGATGCGCTCGCCAGAAGCCGAGGCCATGATGATGGCCGGCAGCACCAGCCCGATGCGGCGCACCGGCG
>CALBTC010000336.1 GCA_937967805.1 uncultured Anaerolineaceae bacterium | reverse complement strand
CCGGAAACCCACCTCATTCCCCTGGTGCTGCAAGTGGCGCTGGGCCAGCGCGAAAAAATCGTCATCTTCGGCG
The DNA here is from genome assembly GCA_937967805.1 of uncultured Anaerolineaceae bacterium. The sequence continues at coordinate 3,515 of CALBTC010000336.1, read as the reverse complement.
ACGATTACGACACGCCAGACGGCACCTGCGTGCGCGACTACATCCACGTAGTAGACCTGGCGGAGGCCCACATTTTGGCCATGAAAGAAATTCTGAAAGGGGGACACAGCCGCAAATACAACCTGGGAAACGGCCGTGGCTTCAGCGTCAAAGAGGTCATCGACACCGCCCGCGCCGTCACCGGGCATCCCATCCCCGCCGAAATTGGCGCGCGCCGCGCCGGCGACCCGGACATTTTGATTGCCAGCAGCGAGACAATCAACCACGAACTGGGCTGGAAACCGATCTATCCCAATCTGCGCCAGATCATCGAAATGGCCTGGAAGTGGCATGTGGCCAATCCGCATGGATACGAGAAGTAGTCTTCAAGCGGCTTTGCTGACAAACGAACCGCGGAGGGCGCGGAGAGCACGGAGAAAAAACTGTGTGTTCTCTGCGCTCTCCGCGGTAAAAATTCTTACGCTACTGAATGCAGTTGGTGCCTTTACAAGGGGTGTCCGACAGCGGGTTGTAGAGGATGCGCAGGATATCGCCGGAAGCCAGGTTGGGCGTGGCTTCGTAAAGCACATGGGTGGTCTGGGCCAGCTCATCCATAAAGGCAAGGCGAATGTGGTGGCTGCCCGGTGCAACCTGTAGCTCTTCGACAAACGGCCGTACCCCTTCGCCAAAGAAAATCTCTGGATCGTAGCTTTCCACGGCCAAAATGTCACCATCCACCTCTAAGCGCAGGGTTAACGGCCGTTCCGGCAAGGCAAATGCGCCGGTGCGGTTAAACGGCGTCGTCGGATCTTCCACCATCACCCGTACCACGGCATTCTCTGCCGCCAGGCGCGAGGTGAAGGGGACGTCGCTCAAAAAAACCTGGACCAGCAGCACCAGCACCATCAGTCCAAACAAAATGGCCAGGCTGCGCTGCGTGATATTGGGGAACATGCGGCGGGCAGATAGATAATCCGGTGCTTCTCCCGGCGTTTCCGGCACCGGAGGCGGCGATTCGAGCGCCGTGGCAAAGTCGTCGGGAGCCACCCAGGCGGCGGTGATGGGGGCATTGGCGTAAGCCCGCTTCAGGCGCGGCACACGCTGCCGGGTGAGCCGCTTTTCCGTCCACACATTGCCTTCCCGGTTGCGGCAGTCGTCGGGCGGGCAGCCAATCACCTGGATGCTGCTGGCCCCGGCATTCAGGGCGCGCACCATCATGTCTGGCGGCAGGGTGCCCACGCAGGGAACAGTGATGAGTTCGACGGCCGTATCTCCCACCGCCACCGGACTATCTTGCTGCAAATACGGCCGTGCGCCGTGGGCCGCGTGCCGGTCGCAGGTAAATAGTAACTTCAGGGGCTGCTCAGGCGCTTTGGCCCTGGCCATCGTCAGGCGCATGGCGACGGCATCCCACAGCAGCTCCGGCAGCGTATCCCCCAGAGAGACGGCGACGCCATCGCAAGAACCGACACAGATGCCGCAAGAAACGCACAATTTGGGATCGGCAATGGCGATAAATTTGTGCGGCTTGTCATCGTGCCGCTCCACCATCTCGATGGCCCCGTAGGAACAGTCCAGGGCGCATTTGGTGCAGCCGGTGCAGCGGTCATTGATGATGTTGACCACCGGCAAACCCACCGATTTTTCTCCAGCAGCTTCGGCAACAGACCGGTCGCGGGTGATCCAGGGAAGAGCAAGGGCAACGGCCGTAACCAGCAGCAACCCACCCCACAGCCAGGGAGCCACGCTGCCCCCTTCTGCCGGCAAATAAAAGAGAAACAGCGGATCCAGCGTGATGCTCTGCGGCAGGCGCAGGCTGCTGGTCGCAGGCAAATTGCGCAGTGGTAGGAAAATGGCGACGAGGAAGAGAACGGCCGTTGCCCCAATCACAATGTGCATTTCCGGCAGCCACTTGGCCCGGCTCAGGCGACGAATGTGCAGGTAGAAAAAGTACGCCACTACCAAAAACAGCAAGATGTGTACGGTTAGGATGAGCAGCATGATTGGCCAGCTACTGCCGCTGATCTCGGCGCGCGTCAGCCACAGCACAAAGCCATCGGCCCAGGGGGTAAATTGCCGCAAAAAGCGAACAAAGCTATCGGTGATGAGCTGGGCGCGGGCGTCCCACACCAGCCAATAGCCCGTCACCCCGGCCAGCCAAATGAGAATGGTGAGGACGATGCCCGTCACCCAGGCCAGCCAGCGCTGTCCGCGAAACCGCTCCATAAACAGGGTGCGGTAGGCGTGCAGCAGGGTGGTCACCACCAGCGCGCCGGAAGCGTAACGATGGACGGCACGCATGGTGCGGGCAATAAACTGCTCGTCCATGCGCAGCACGGCCAGGTAGGATTCTTCAAAACCGTATTTGTAAAACAGGAAGATGTAAAAGCCGGTGAGGCCCACAACCAGCGTGAGAAAAACGGCGATGGTGCCGGTGTGGTAAAAAGGATTGAGTTGGGGCGTGCCGGTGAGTTTGTTAAACGGCCGTTCCAGCCACAAAGCCACGCGTTCCAAGAAGACAGCCCAGGCTGCCGGTTTTCGCTGCCAGGCTTCCAACCCGCTGGCATCGGCGGCTGCATTGTCGGGAACGGCCGTCCAGGTCACGTCATGTTCGTGATCCTCATCGTGATCATCTTCGACGCTATCAGAGGGAACGGCCGTCTGGCAATCCTCTTCCAAAACAGCACCCGGCAGCAGTTCCGGCTCTTTTTTACTTGATCGTGACATGGGCTTCTGGTTAATCAGCGAGGTAGCTGCCTCTCCCCCACTCTAAAAAGAAAAGGTGGTGGTTACTGGCGTAACCACCACCGTGTTTAGCAGTTTGTTTATCTCTGGGTTAGCATAAAAGCAACCAGATCATTAATTTGCGTGTTGGTTAGCTCCTCGCCGTAGTTTTGGTACATCACCCCTTCAGTGTAGCCTTCGGTGATGTGGGCATTTGGCTCAACAATGGATTGGCGCAGGTAATCTTCGGCGCTCATGCCTTCTACGGCCGTTTCTGCCCGCGCCCCAATGTCAGAATGGGATGGGCCAACAATGACCACACCTGGCTCCAAAGAATGGCAGGTGATGCAGCCCGGCGCACTGGCCGACCCAATAATGGTCTCATTAAACAGCCGTTCACCATTAGCCGCGTTTCCTACGGAACTGGTTTCACCACCTGCTTCTGGTTCATCCCCACCGCCACCACAGGCAGCCAGTCCAAATGAAAGCAGAAGCAATAGGAAAATTGTTAAAGTTAGTTTTCGCATCTATGCGACCTCCAATTTTTTTGACGTTTTTAAATGAATGGGTGGGCATCCAGCTTGCTTGTCTTTGCCGGATGCCCATCTAACATTACCACAAATTAAAACCAGGCGATGTCAGATTGAGATTAGAAATAAGATTGACCAACAACGGACCGTAAGACACCAAGATGAGGACCACCGTAGCTACAACCCAGGGCCGCCATGAGTCCAGCCAGGCTGGTGACGGACCGTGATCCAATGGCTCAGCCACGGGCATCTCGATTTCTTCTGTTAAGGTCTTCTTGGAGA
>CALBTC010000335.1 GCA_937967805.1 uncultured Anaerolineaceae bacterium | reverse complement strand
GGCTTCATCCTTGAGCATGAAGCCGCTGGCGCCGGCATGCAACATGGTGTGCATGAGGCCCTTTTGACCATGCCGGGAGAGTAGCAGAACCTTTGTATGGCAGTCTTTCACCAGGCGGCGAATGGTGTCAAAAGCAGACAAGGTCCTGTGCGCCAGCTTGGCTTTATTGATTGTGTTTAACCCCAGCAGCAGCACATCCGGGTGATGGGCATTAGCCAACCGGATCGCGTCGGCTTCTGTTGCGCCTTCGGCCACGATTTCGATACGGCCGTTACGCTCCAGCGCCGCTCTCACCCCGATGCGCACCACCTCCTGATCATCTATTACCACCACCCGGATTTTTCGACTCATTATCATCACCAACTTTATCCTCCAGCGACTATGTTGCAGGCGCGTGGATATGCCACGCAAACGGCCGTTGCGCCTGAACAAACGGTTCAATGCATTGCGTAACGTGTACGCCCGTGCTTTGTACGACGACACCGGGGAAGTTGGTAAGACGAGAAAAACTGTCTATAATACTGCCTGAATTTGATACACCGCTAACCCCGGTGGGCAACGCTAAAAACGTTGCTTAGAGGCCGCTGCAAGTATCCCCATACTGGCAACGGCTTTTTCTTTTATGGCCTCATCATGCGCTATCCTTCCTTGCCATTACAAATACAGTCCAAAGACGACAAACACACTGCCAGCGGCTACCCCCCACCCTAACAGGATTTGCGCCAGCGTGTGGTGTTTCAGGCGCATCCGCGCCCAGCTGACGCCAATACCCGCCAACGCCAGCAGCACACCCAGCAACGGCGATACCCAGTACAGCGCCGCCGCGCACCCGGCCATCGCCACCGCATGAAGGCTTATCTTCGTCACCAGCCGGTTGATGACGGCCGCAATGGCCACGGTAGGCAGCGCCGCATACAGGCAAGCCAGGGCAATTGACGGTGCGCCGGCCCAGATGAAGGTAAGCACTAAAATCACGAAACAAATGCCGGCCAGAACATAGATAGTGTGGCGCTGCTCCCGGATCGAGATGCTCCAGTCGCTGTAACGGCCGCGCCGGACATTGATAATCAGGTAGATAGTCAACGGCAAAATAACGATGCCAAAGCCAATAACCGTCCACTTGATGGCGTCTAAAAACGCCGTACCGTCCAGGTAAATAACCAGAATCAGCGTGATCAGGGACACCAGAAAGGGGTGAAAAACGTTAGATAATAGCCGGGCCAAGCGGTCCTGGCCGACCTCAGTTTTGGTAGGCGACGTCAAGAGCGGTACCTCCGAGAGAGAAATTGACCCCCATCTTCCGGCGCACGGTCCGGCTGACACGCTGGTATGATTTCACCAACGCCGTAAATGGCTGCTCGTCATCCACCGTTTGCAGCGCGTCGTGTAAAAGCCGCGCCTGCTGCAATTTTTGCGCATCCCATTCGGGCAAGGTTCTGCCGGGGCTGTGAATGGCTGTCACCGGCAGCAGGGTCAGGTCATGGGTAAGACCGGCATACCCGGACAATGTTTTCTTGGCATCCCAAATGGCAATCAGTGCCCGGTAGAGATGATAATCCAGGTCGCCCAACACATCTTTTAGGCGGAGACGCCCGGTCACAACGGGCGGGCAGAGGGGATCCAGCCGGTTCTGCAACGATTTCAACTCGTAGAGAGCCAGCAGCTTGTCGAGGAACTCAAACGGCCGTGCCGCTACCTGGTAGAGCTTGTTGGGCAAGAAAGCAAGCGTGATGAAGATGCTGACAGCCACAATCCCCACCGTGATCAAAGGATACAGAATCGTCAATGCAGGCGTGGCCGGGTTCTGAAAAGCCAGCACGGTCAGGACAATTTTGATAAGCAATACGGTGAAAGAGAAAAAGGAAGCAAAGAATCCCACCAGCCACCGCAGTCGCGCTGAAACAATCTGCTCGTGCCGGGCCAGCCGGATGAAGGTAAACATGGGGATAGCGCACAAAACGGCTATGTAGATGTAAATGGTTTGCATGAAGATGACTTCAGCTAACACTTCCGGCACGGTATGGTCCGCCTTTTCAGGCAGCGTGACAATGCCGACGGCATAGACCACAGTCAGCACGACCACGGTCAGAAGTAAACTCCACGACATGAGCCGGGGTTTGGGCTGCTCCAGCACGATATAGCAGCCTGCGGAAATGAAATAAATCGCCAGCGCAAATGACACGTAAATCACCAACCAGCCCAGGTTCGCCAGCCCCACCAGACGATCAAAGGCCAGATAGACGGGCCAGATCATCAGGGTCAGACCAATTGATGTGAAAAGGGAAAACGCCCAGAAATAGAATGTCACCGAGCCAGTGCGCCACTGCCCATCGCGCCGCATCGCGTCAAACTTATAGATGGTCACAAACCAGGCCAGTGTGGCAATAACAACTTTATCCCACATACGCTTAAACCAATCCCAATGACTGGAGGTGATCAATAACACCTTCGTTGGACGAGGCGGCCACGCCCAACTGCTGCAGCCGTTCATGCCGGATCACCTGATGCTGGATCAGCGCAGCCATGATTTCCGCCTCTTCTTCCAGCTCTTTCTTCGCCGGCGCTCGCAGCAGCACTTCGTTTAGCACGCCAGGGTCTTCGGCCGCTTTGAACAGCAGCTCACCCATCTCATGCCTGGACAGGCGAGCGGTGGGATGCGCACAGAGAATGTGGCTCAATTCATGCAGTTGAATATGAACCTGGTGCATGAGGGGAACACTGTTGTCAATAAAAACATGCTCAATCGGCTCGTCGGCATCTGACATCCAAACGCCAAACATGCCTGGCGGCATTTCCCAGTGGATAAAGCTAATCTTTCGCCCCCTGCTCCTCTCAATCCAGTCCACGAAGCTGTCCATCGTAAACTGCGAAAAATCGAAGTCCAGTTCATCCAGTACGGCTTTCATTTTTGCTTCAACGGTCATAGGGATAGCGATACCTCTATTCTGTTTTCTTGTGCAGGATGTAATCAATCATGCCCAAAATAGCCTGCCGCCCTGCTTCATCCAGTTCACTGGCGCGTAAGGCGATGTCTTTGACGGAATCATTTTGCAAACGATCTGCCAGGTTGGTTCGGGCTTGTTTGTCGGCCATCTCTACGGCCTGTTTTTCATCCTGGAAAAAGTAGTTGGGATCGACGCCGAAAAAGTCGCTCAGGGCTTTGATCACCCAATAGCCGGGGTTTGCGGCTTTGCCGGTACGCAGCCGCCAGATATAAGCGGCCGTAACCGCTTTGTCCGTGCCGTTCTGCACTTCCTCATAGCTGAACTCGCGGCCGTCAGGATGCGTGAACCGCTTAAACAAATAGTCCAGCCGTTGGGCGAAATCTTTGCCTGCTTCTTCAGACGTGGTCATCGAAACTACTCCACTCATAGCCCAAAGGTTATGATTAAACCAAAATAAACCAATTTCATAACCTATAGTATATCGCTGTGGCTTTGGGGATGCAAATTTGTGGGGGGACTAAAGTACTAGACGGCTGTCAGAAGAGCGCGTGAAATGTTACCGACAAGTAACCATATTGTCAATTTCATCAGGGAATAACATCTATGCGAAGCGATTTCGGGGCAAATGCTACCCATCATCTGCGGAAACGACTGGAATCAGGCAATCTCGACCATCCAACTGAAGCTGCCCTTGCTGAAGCATAACTTCCACCTGGTAGCCCACATCCTTCCGGCGATGCTGCGAGAAACGGCCGTATTCCGGAAAGCTTGTGTCCTGCCAGGACTTTGCCCCCACCAGCATCTTCGCCAGGCCGCTGCGGGAGAAACGGCCTGGATACTTGCGCACCACATCGAGAATGGCTTGCTGTACAGGGGTTAGCTGAATCACAGGCAAACGCCCCCTACCCTGTCCAACATGCGCCTAGAATGGCGTCTCACCGGTTAAACTTTGATAAAACTCATTCAACCAGGCCATGGCTTCATCAAACTTGGAAATGGGTAAATACCGGTATTTGGAGATGCCAAACTTTCGATAGAACTCGCCCCAGGTAGCGCCAAATTCATTTCGACCCGTTTTCTTTCCCATGGCGATGGCAATGGCTTTGACCGCCTGGCTGATTTGGGTCGCCTGGCTTTCGCTGATATACCGGTCTTCCTGGTGCATATCGGCTTCAATTGTCTCCAGGCGGCGCGTATGCTCCTCCAGTGTACGGCTATGATCGTCCAGGCGTGCATCCAGCATGATTTGATTGCGGGCCAGCTTCATAATCGCCTGCGCAATCTGGTACGCTTCCACCACGTCGCTGCTGGCCTGCTGGAGCAAGTCATCAAAGCTGACATCGGTAGTCAACCGCCCTTCTTGAAACGCATCCCAAAGAACATCATAACTCTCACGCTGGTACCGAATAATCTTTTCGCGCAGCTCTTCTTTGATGCGCTTCACAGAAAGACCGAACAGCCAGCCAGGCAGGAATTTCAGTGCCAGACAGACCATTTCCTGGTCGCTACCTTCCGCGACATCACGGGAAATTTTTACTCGGTGAATGTTTTCGGAAAGCACTGGATCGCGGCGGATTCGATCACGTTGGCCAGTGTATTGCAGGCCCAAATAGTCGCATATTGGGCGGAGAGGCACATAAATATGCTCCTCTCCATTTACGTCAACGAGTACGGCCGTTAACCTATCTTCGTAAAAAATGACCTCTTTCTGTATGGTGGGTACCAGTGCTTTTTCTGCCATTGACTACTTCTCCCGTTTCTTTGAGGGGGGGGTGCACGTAACGTGCACCCCCCCCTTATTTCTCTGGAAAGTTATTCCTGTCAACCACAAATTATTCCGGTGGTTTCAGTTTTTTGCGCACGACCACTTCCTCAACTTCAGGTCGCTCCCCCTGCTCTAACGCCTGCAGCCCGCGATAGAAGCAGTAGCGCTGTAAGTCCTGCTGTGTCATCTTCAGATCCGCCGCCCACTCACGCACCTGTTCGACAACCTCCACCGGCAAGCGAGTGGTGAGCTGATAATATTCACCGTGCATGGCGCTGCCGCCGGTGCCGGTCGCTTTGTAAGCGTCGCGTCGCGAAACATCCAGCGGTTGATCGAACTTATCTTTCTTGCGGCTACTGCGGGCCGGTTTTTTGGGCTTTTGTGGCTCTACATTGGCAAAAGGATCGTCAAATGACATGATCAATTATCCTTGGGCATAAAGGCGGTCAACCAAATCCTGATACGCTATCGCTGCCGGCGAGTCCGGCATGTACTCCAAAACAGTGCGACCACCACTGGCCGGAGCTTCCGCTACCCTGACTGTGTTGGGCACAGGCATGGCGATAACCTGCTTCCCGTATACGCGCGTTAGTTCGCGCATCATACTCTTGGTCAGGTTGTGCCGGGCATTGACAAAGGTGGGCACAATGGCCGCGATGGTGATGTCGATGCCCTCCGCCTGGTCTTGCAAGATGTTGCTCGTATGCCGGCCGGTGGCGCTGGCGCCATGAAAGTCAACCTTTACCGGAACGATGGCATAATCGGCATATTGATGCACAGCCTGCTGCAGCAAATCCAGTGTCGGCGGGCAATCCACGATGATGTAGGAGAAAGCCTGTTTAGCCAGCCCCAGCTTCTCATCTAAAATATCCACCAGGTGCGCTTCATTCCCACCGCGCCGGCTGCGCATCGAACGGGCAGCCAGCAAAGCGAACTCAGTTAAAATATCTTCCTTCGCTTCACTTAGTTTATCACTGGCGGGAAGAACGTACAGGTTGGGGCGGGAAGGGCCGCCATCGTCGCCGCGATCGGCGGATATCACGTTGTCACGCAGGATGTCCACATTGCCATCACTGA
>CALBTC010000334.1 GCA_937967805.1 uncultured Anaerolineaceae bacterium | reverse complement strand
GCAGCTCGCACAGTTGCGCGGGGCGTACGTCATCGGCACCGACGTCTCCGCCGAAACGCTCCGCCTCGACCTGGTAGATTTGGTCGATAAGGGTGTCTTGCTTAAGATTGGCTCCAAAAAGGGCACGCACTACATTTTGAAATAATGGAGATATAGGAATTAATCTTCATTCGCTCGGGCAGCAGCCTCTAAAAAGTGCCGGGTCTAGTCCAGTCACAGCCAGATCAATGTCCGACTGTTTATCAAAGCGACCTTTTTCCGGCAAAGAGCCAAACAAAATCACCTGGGAAACCGCATAATGCTTTCGCAGCATGACAGCAATTTAGCGAGCTGCTTCCCAGGCACGCTGCCGCTTCTGCTGCCACATCTTAGATTCGTTTTCCCAACGTTTCTTTATTTGAGGTAGATAAGCCAAATATGCTTCATTCGTCATTAAACAAATTTTCCGCTAATCAAAATCATCTTGCCAGGATTATACCATGCAGTTTCTCAATTTATCCCAAATTTATCCCAAATTTGTATTTGGGATAAGTTGGGTTATAAGTACCATCTCCTCTGCTTTTTCCCAAATTTATCCAAATTTCCCAAATTTTGTAAGGTAAAAAGTTGGTATAATGGCGCAAACTATGATGTAAATCATTTTAGGGATTCGTTTTACCGCATGACGCTAACGCAGCAGTTTCTTCTCATTTCACTTTTGCCGTTAAGTTTTATTGGCATGATCGTCTATCTTTGGCGGGCGCGTCTGAAAAGACGGCCGTTGTTCCTGCGTTGGTCTCTCACTTTGTTGTCTGCAGCCGTTTGGGCCAGCAGCGTCATCCGTTTTTTTGGCGGCACCACCTTCTCTGAAATTCTCATTTACAACTGGGGGATAATCGGCACGTATGCGTTGAGCTTAACGGCCGTTCTCCTCCTCTACACCACGCTGGCCCATTTGCCCATTCCTCGCAGCTTCGGCCAGACAGGTTTGGTGTTGAGTCTGCTGCTATGGGGTGGTGCCATTGTGCTGGACCCCAACATTTGGCCCAATGCTTTGCCTGACTTCACCCTTTTAGGCCAGGCTGTGCGCCAGTTCGACGTGTGGGCCTCCGTCTGGATTGCCAGTTGGGTGCTGCCTGTTGTGGCCACCTGGATGCTTACCCAAAAGCTCAACAGCGATTTGCCACCATCGCTTTACCGCAATCAGATTCAGTATTGGCTGGTTGTCATCTTTTTGCTGCTGGTGGGCAGCGGGCTTGGCTCTGTGCAGCAGCCGGGGCAGCCAGGGTGGCAGCAGGCGGGCGTGGTGGTGATGATGCTGGCTGCACTCACAGGCACCATTAGTTTAGCCAGCACCGCGTTGCCTGACCTTCAGCTTTCGCTGCGCCAGCTGCTGAGCCGGGTAGTCAGCATCCTGGTCATTTTTGGCCTTACCTGGGGTGGCCTGACTTTACTGGTGCGCTCGGTGCGCGATCTCCCCGAAAACACGCCGCCAAACGGGGAAATTTTGGTGCTGCTTGTAGCCGCCGCGTTGTTTGTTGGCTTATTTACGCTCGTCAATCATTTTATAAAGCAGCTCTCTCGGCGGCTGTTCCTACCCGGTTCCTTACAACAAGAGACCGTCCTGGCCGAATTCAGCAATGTGATTGGCAATTTGCCAGACCCGGTTCAGCTAGGGCAGCTTTTTTTGCGAATGGTGCAGGCCAATCTCAATACAGATGAGGCGTGGTTGTTTGTTGCCGATGATGGGCCGGGCGGGCGGTTGATGCTACGGCCGTTAGCCAATCTGCAAAATAAGTCGCTAGATACTTTGACCCTTGAGGCCCATAGTCCCGTCACCCAATTTTTACGCCAAAACCATGTTCCCCTTGTTCAATATGACATCGATACCCTGGAACGTTTTGCCGGGATGCCCGAAGCCGAGCGCACGATGCTGGCCCGCTGGGAGCGCGTTTTGTACAAGCCGCTCCATGCCGGGGACAGTCTCATCGGCGTGCTGGCGCTGGGTCTGAAACAATCTGGTGCGTCGTATGACCAGCCTGATTTTGACCTGCTAGAAAACATGTCCAGCCAGATCAGCCCGCTGCTGGCCCAGGCGCAAAACGTGTCCAGCCTGCGCCAGATTAATGAATACGTGTTCCATCAAAACCAGATTTTGACCCGTGACCGGCAGCATTTGCAGGAACTGGCAAGTCTGTATTCCCAATTTGTAGATCTGATTTCGCCAGAGTTAAGACGGCCGTTCAACACCCTCACCCAGGAAGTACAGCAGCTGCAAACGAAAGATGATGCAACCACCCTCAAGCTGGCCGGCCAGATCGACCAGCACATCAGCGAAATTAAGCTGCCCATCGAGAAACTGATCAACATTTCTGGGCGCATTCAAATGCGCAACGAATTTAGCTTTCAGCTTAACCGGCTTGATGAGATCGCCCAGCAAGCAATTCGCAATTTGCGTGATATGGCCGAAGCTCGCCGAGTCGTGGTGGAGTTTAATGCCAGTACGCCCCATACCACCGTGCTAGGTGACATCGAACAGCTCACCGAAGCCGCCCAGCATCTGCTGCACAACGCCATCAAGTTCAACAAGATTGGCGGCGTCGTGCAGGTAGAATGCGGCCTGGCCGGCAGCGATTTATTCTTGCGCGTGGTTGATACCGGCGTGGGTATTCCGCCAGAGCGCCTGGATACAATTTGGTCTGGATTGTCAAAGTTAAAGGCCAACGGCAACGGCCGTTCCGCCGGCATGGGTCTGGCACTGGCACGATTCATCGTGCTGGCTCACGGTGGCCGGGTCGATGCCCAAAGCAAGTACGGCGCCGGCTCCGTCTTCACCATCTACCTCCCCCTCTTCTTCGACGACTGATTTAAAAGAGCCACAGGCTTGTGCTGAGCGTAGTCGAAGTAGAAGAAAGAGAAGATGGAGAACTATGGACTGATCTCAAGAATCTCTGTGCTCTCTGTGGCTAAAAATCAGATAGACACTAATCGCAGATTAACCGTCCCCCAAAAACATTCCCCAAACCCCTAACATCCCCTATAATGCCCCCAACCGTTAACCAAATACTGATTACCGATTACTGGCTTCCTGATTACCGAACCATGAACTTCACCACCCCGCTCGCCCTTTTGCTGCTGCTCACCCTCCCCTACTTTTTCTGGTTGGGGCGGCCACAGCGTGCGGCCAACGGCCGTTACAGAACACGGAATTGGCGCGAATGGGTCAGCCTGGGACTACGAATTCTCATCATGCTGCTGCTGGTACTTAGCCTGGCCGGTTCCCAACTGGTGCGCGCCGCCGATGAGCTGGCCGTCGTCTTCTTGGTTGACGCCTCGGACTCGATCAGCACCACCCAGGCCGAAACGGCCGAAACCTACATCCGCACCGCCGTGGAAACAATGACGCCCAACGACCAAGCGGCCGTCATCCTGTTTGGCGCCAACGCCCTGGTAGAGCGCCCCATGAGCGGACTGGCCGAACTGGCCCCCGTCAGCTCCGTGCCCCAGGCGCTGCAAACCGACGTCGCCGAAGCAATCCGGCTGGGGATGGCCCTGTTCCCTGCCGGCTCAGCCCGGCGCCTGGTGATTTTGAGCGATGGTATCGCCACCGTGGGTAACACCACCGAAGCCGCCCGGCTGGCGGCCAACAGCGGCGTCGAAATCAGCTACGTGCTGCTGGGGCGGGACGCCACCGCCGCCGAAGCGCTGCTCACCGGCGTCAGCGCCCCCACGCGCATCAGCCAGGGGGAAACATTCCGCCTGGACATTACTGCCGAGAGCAGCACCGACATGCCCGCCACCCTGCGCGTGCTCTCCGGGGGCAGCGTGGTGTACGAAGAAGATGTGCAGCTGCGGCGCGGGGCCAACAACTTTGCCGTGCGCCTGCGCGCCCTGGAGCAAGAGTTTGCCCGTTACCGCGTCCAGCTCACTCCGACCAACGATACCTTCTTCCAAAACAACGAACTGGCCGCCTACACCGAAGTGGTTGGGCCGCCGCGCGTGCTGCTGGTAGCCAATGACGGCACCGTGGCCGATGACGGCACACCGCAACCGGATGAATCCCCCCAACTGCTGTTGGCGCTGGAAGCTACCGGACTGGTGGTGGACCGCATCACGCCGGTTGATTTGCCCGCCAGCCTGGCCGAGCTGAGCAACTACAGCAGCGTTATTTTGGTCAACGTGAACGCCAAAAATTTGTCGCCGCGCAAGATGGAGACGCTGCAAAGCTACGTCCGTGACCTGGGCGGCGGGCTGGTGGCGGTGGGTGGGCCGCAAAGCTATGGCGTGGGCGGCTACTTCCGCACTCCGCTGGAAGAAACGCTGCCGTTAGAGATGCAAATTAAGGACCAGGAGCGATTCCCCTCGGTGAGCATCGTGATTGTGATTGATCGCTCCGGCAGCATGAGCGCCCCGGAAGGCGGCGTCACCAAAATTCAGCTGGCGGCTGAGGGCGCGGTGCGCGTGGTGGAGCTGCTGAACGATTTTGACGAAATCGCCGTCATCCCTGTGGACACGCAGCCGGATAACCCCATCGGGCCACTCCCGGCCAGCGAACGTGAAGAGGCCATCAGCCTGATCCGGCAGATTGGCGCGGGGGGCGGCGGCATCTACGTCCGCACCGGTCTGGAAGCGGCCGCCGCGGCGCTGGCCGATAGTCCCAATCAGGTAAAGCATATCATCTTGCTGGCCGATGGGGCCGATTCGGAGCAAAAAGAAGGGGTTGAGCAACTGGTTGCCTCGTTGGTGGAGGAAGGGGTGACGGTTTCGGCCGTTTCCATTGGTGAGGGGCCGGACGTGCCCTGGCTGCAGCAGGTGGCGCAGTGGGGCAACGGCCGTTTTCATTTCACCAACCAGGCGGCCAACCTGCCGCAAATTTTTACCCAGGAGACCACCTCTATCCAGCGCACTTATCTCATTGAAGAGCGCTTTTTCCCCAATTTGGTAAGCAATAGCCCGATTTTAACGGGAATTACGGCCGTACCACCCCTCTACGGCTACGTGGGCACCAGCCCCAAAGACACGGCTCAGGTCATTTTAAACTCCCACGAAGGCGACCCGCTGCTGGCGGCGTGGCAATACGGCCTGGGCCGATCTGTGGCCTGGACATCAGACGCGACCGGGCGTTGGGGACGGGAGTGGGTGCAGTGGGACGGCTTCCCTGCCTTTTGGGCCCAGGCGGTGCGCTGGACCATCTCGCAGGATCGAGACAGCAATGTAGAAACAGTGGTCAGCTACACCGAGGAGCAAGCCACTCTGACGGTCGATGCCCGGGGCAGCAGCGGCGACTTCCTCAATAATTTGACGATGGAAGCCAACGTCGTCGCCCCAGACGGCTCGGTGCAAAACGTGACGCTGAACCAGGTGGCTCCTGGCCGCTATGAAACCCAGTTTGTGCCGGAGACAGATGGCGCGTACTTCATTCGTGTGGCCGGCTCTGACGGCACGGAGGAAAACGTGGTGGGGCAGACCAGCGGCTGGGTGCTGGGCTATTCGCCAGAGTACCGCGAGTTTGAGACTAATCCACAGCTTTTGGAAACAGTTGCCGAGTTAACAGGCGGGCAGGATTTGGCGGGGTTGGAAACGGCCGTATTCGACCACACCTTGCCCAGCGAAGCCACCACCCGCCCCATCTGGACCTGGCTAACGCTAATCGCCGTGCTGCTGCTGCCGCTGGATATTGCCGTGCGCCGTCTGGTGGTCACCCGGCGCGACTGGCAGCGGGCCTGGGCGGCCACGTTTGGCCGTTTGCAGCCGGCCACTGTCGTCCCAGCGCCGCGCACGGAGCAAGTGGCTCGCCTGTTTGAGGCCAAAAAGCGGGCCGAGAAAAACCAGTCAGAGGGAACGGAAACGGCCGCGCCACCAACGATCAGTCAGCCAACTGCTCAAGCAGAGAAGGATAGTGGGGGGGAACGGCCGTCTTCACCCAAAACAACTAAGCCCGCAAAAACACCACCTGCTGCTGCAGAAGGTTCTACGCTGGCAGCTCGACTTCTAAAGAAAAAGCAGCAGCAAGATGAGGATATATGACATTAGCAACTCAATTTAATGCAAAATGACACCTTTAAATCTTTGCATTTTCCTTCATAATCTGCATAATTGTCTAAATTTTTGCGCTGCAGCCTCATTGTCCTTGCATCGCTCCCCCAATGTAGTCCTTGCCAAATAAACCTTGTTGAGGAGAGTTGATTATGTCTAAGCGTTACCTGTTTATCAGTTTGTTTGTGTTGTTATTGGTCTTGCTTGCCCCGGTGGTCACGTTTTTTGTAACCGGCGGTGGATT
>CALBTC010000333.1 GCA_937967805.1 uncultured Anaerolineaceae bacterium | reverse complement strand
GGCTGGGCAGTGCGGGGGTTGGTGGGTTTTGGATGGATTCAGTGGTGGGGAGAGGCGCGACACTTGTGGGCAGTGGCGTCGCCTGCCCAAACCCATCACATCCTAGCAAAAACAAGGAAATTAGAAGCAAAAAGGGAATTAAACGCACTCTCAAGGCACACATACCGCAATTATCCACATTCTTGCGCCATTAGAAAATTGTTCGGTTTTGAAGAAAAGATAGTTTGAAGTTGCGACTCTTTTTTGTATACTGCTCGTGCGCGTTTTATTTAAGTCGACTAACTCAAGCGGAAGGAGGTGAAAAGTAGGGTGAGTCCAAATAAAGACACGCAGTCCGATACGACCAATGATCAGGACGCAAGGACTACTGACACAAAAGAACATACTTTAGATAGCGCCATTCCTCCGGTGGAAATCAAACGTGAGACGCCTGAAACGGTCAAATCTGAGCCAGATGACAAAAGCTCCCAGCCTCGTGGTCGTGTTTCACAGATCACGGAAAAATGGGGGCCATGGCGTCGATTTAAATGGTATCTGGCCACTCAGCGGGCGGAGCGGCAGGAGTTCTGGCAAGAACGCGATCCGGAAAAAAATGAAAGAGGGCAGCTCCCTCCAGGAGAGAGCGTGCAACTCCCTGCCATTTGGGTAGCCGAATTGTATACTCCCTCGAGCGTCGATGGGCTACTCCGCGGAATCTCAAACCTCGACTGGGAGCACGGGAGAAGCCGTGATGACAGCCTTCTAAAGTGGATGAGTGATATTCGGCGGGGATGTCACGCGGGATGGATAAATCTCGGTCCTATTTCGAATCCAAGCGACTCCTACTTCATGAAGGAACGCACCGCAGTTCTACCCAATGGAGTGCGTGCAGCGCTGCCGAGATTGATGTCGATAACGCCCAGCATAACTGCACTAATCATGGCCTTCATCTTGGACGATCAAGCGGCAGCATCACTCGATGAACCACTCCGAGCCGAGTACACTACTCGCACTGAGAGAAGCCATCTGTTTCGTCAACGCGATCTCCTAAATCACTTAATTTTCGGTACGTCGGTTAGACTTGGCCGGAGCATTTTGGATCCAAATCTTCAAAGACGCAATGCTGCAAGAAATTGTCTGGCCGAACTCGAAAACTCTTGTATTCAGTGGGTTGGTCAGAACCTGCCGGGGATTTTCGCCTCCGGAATTCGTTCAGGTATGTTCCCAACTGCACTCCTATTGGTAACCGAGGTAGCAGCTCCAGCAACCGAAGAAGCCCAGTCAATCCGTGCCTTTGATGGCCTCGCAATTAATCGCGACTATGACGCATGGGAGTCAGAAGAGTGGCCAGGTGCCCGACTTGTATTACCTAGTTCGTGGAATGAAGAAGGAATACGTCTTACCTTTGCATGCCGACGCAGGGACGCCTTCCCAGAGCAACCTGGATACCACGATCCTGAATCAAACTGGACGATCACACAAAGGGCAGATGGTCGGATCCGAGGCCTTCTCTCACGTTGGGCCCTGTCTTGCATGTTGGACGGCTATCATGAAACATTGTCAGAATTGCGAGACAGTCTAGCCAGTACTCGAACCCACCGCCCAGTAAAGGATCTAAAGACCCTTCGCTTATTGGCCCGCACTAAACTCTTTGACATTATCGGCTCGTCACATGAAATCGAGGAGTTTACTAACGATATGCGTGAGTATCGGTATGATGTGCTGGAAATGAACTACACCCAACCATTAACACCTGAAGGAACCAATCTAATTGACGCTCTTAGTACAGAACAGCGTCATCGTTCAGAACAAGCCCGACGTGATGCGAAGCTACTACAAGAAATTATGAACGTAACAGTTGGTGCATCCCAAGCTATTGCTAACATTGGTATACAATGGCTAGCTATCGTTCTATCCATTCTTTCTATCGTAATCGCATTAGTTGCTCTTTTTGCATCCACCGGAAACCCCTGACCTTTGCCCTGAAAATTCTTCACGGCGGGCTGCGGCAGGCGTCCCGCCTCGCCGCTTAATATGCTTGAATGGTTTGGAGCGTTCAGCGGCAACTGTTTGTGTGCAAAACGGCCGTTCCCCTTGCCATCCATTAAGCTTATGCTACAGTCAGGATTTGTGTGGCTGGGGTGCGCCTGCAAAAGTGTAGGAAAATAATATGACCCTGATACGGATGGACAACGTCGGCATCGTGGTGGAATCTCTCGATAGCGCCATCTCTTTTTTCACCGAGCTTGGCCTGAAGCTCGAAGGACGCGCCACGGTCGAAGGAGAATGGGCCGGGCGCGTCACCGGACTGGGCTCCCAGCGCGTCGAGATCGCCATGATGGTCACCCCTGACGGCCACAGCCGGCTGGAGCTCTCGCGATTTCTCACGCCGCCCGTAGTCGCCGATCACCGGAACGCCCCGGTGAACGCGCTTGGCTACCTACGCGTCATGTTCACCGTGGACGACATCGACGAGACGCTCGCCAGGCTCTACAAGCGCGGCGCGCAGCTCGTCGGCGAAGTGGTTCAGTACGAGGCGTCGTACCGGCTCTGCTACATCCGCGGTCCCGAAGGGCTTCTCATCGGGCTGGCGCAAGCGCTCGGCGTGTGAGCTTAGGCTACAGTCTGGCGTGGTGTGGGTGAGTACGGCCGTATCCCATTCCTGGCCTTTAGAGTTGGTGGTGGGAAACGGCCGTTGCGCAACACGCAACACTTTGTATAATCTATTGCATGATCAAGTCATTCAAGCATAAAGGGCTCAAACGGTTTTTTGAGACCGGCAGCGTGGCAGGTGTGAATCCGTCTCATCGCCTAAAGCTCAGGATTCGTTTGACCGCCCTGGACACCGCTACAATGCTTGAAGATATGGATTTACCGGGTTTCCGTCTCCATCCACTGAAAGGAGATAAACAAGGTATCTGGGCCATTGATGTTAGCAAAAATTGGCGCATTACCTTTGAGTTTATTGACGGCAATGCCTATATCGTAAATTACGAGGATTATCACTGATGAGCATGTACGATCCACCTCACCCTGGGGAATTTATTCGAGAAGTTTATTTGGAAGAGCTAAAAGTTAGTTCGCGCACCGTGGCAGCCAAGTTAAAAGTGTCTCCCTCTACGTTTACTCGCTTGCTCAACGGCAAAAGCAGCGTCACGCCGGAAATGGCTCTGCGCCTCTCCAAAACGTTGGGCAGATCGCCAGAAAGCTGGCTGGCCATGCAAAACAACTACGACCTCTGGCAGATACGAAAACGTCTAAATTTTGATGAGGTTGAAAAGCTCGAATTTGTGACGCAATAACCGTCTCTCCAAACACATCACCCACCCAACATTGTACCCTGCGAAAGAAAGATGAGTTGGGCAGGAAACGGCCGTTCCCCTTCCCATCAATTAAGCTTAGGCTACAGTCCGGATGGGTGTGGGTGGATACGGCTTCCGGGCCATTTGGAGTTGGTGGTGGGAAACGGCCGTTGCGTGGAGTGCGAGAGTTAGGCTCACGCAATAGATGATTCAATGCATATCGCTTGACAGTATTACTGCTTCACGGTAACATCCTCACATGATCAAATCCTTCAAATCTAAAGAAACCGAAAAGGTATTTCATCGTGACTTTTCTCGCAAACTGCCGCAGGACATTCAAAAGAACGCGTATCGAAAATTGGCCTTTTTACATTCTGCTAAAGAACTGAAGGATTTATTAATTCCACCATCAAATCGATTAGAAAAGCTGTCTGGTGACCGACAAGGTCAATACAGCATACGGATAAATGATCAGTGGCGAATCTGCTTCAAATGGCAAGATGGTGACGCCTATGAAGTCGAGATTGTGGATTATCAATAAGTGAGGACAAGCTATGAAAGAAACAAGAATTCCCCCCGTACATCCAGGCGAAGTTTTGCTGGAAGATTTTCTTAAACCGCTGAGTATCAGTCAATATCGTTTGGCGAAAGAGATGAAAGTTTACCCACGCAAGATCAATGAAATTGTGCTGGGGAAACGAGGTATTACGGCAGATACTGCGCTAAGGTTAAGCCGCTATTTTGGCACCTCGGCAGAGTTGTGGATGAACTTGCAAGCATTATATGATTTAGAAAAGACCCGCGATGAGATAGAAGAGCAAGTGACTAAAGAAATTTCACCTCTCGTCCAAGAAGGCTTTAATGCCACTTTTGTATAGTTGAGCTCAGTAACCTCGTCAAAACGGCCGTTCCCCTTGCCATCCATTAAGCTTATGCCACAGTCAAGATTGGTGTGGGTGGATACGGCCGTTACCATGGCAAGAGCTTACATGATTAGCAGCGTATGATCGAAATCGCTTTTCTCGCAGATCACCTTGAGACAATTCCCACCCTAAGATGAACAACTGCTTCTCTATGGTTGTGAACTTACCGCGCGGCCCTGCGGCTGTCGCTGTGTAAAACGGCCGTTTCTCCCCAAACCCCTTAATCTCTTTACACACCACAACCAACACCTTATACTGTTTCTATCGTGCCGGCTACATGGGTGTCAAAAACGCAAGTGTAATCGTGTTTGTTATCAGCTTCCTCTCGGAGAAGATCACGCGCACCGGTCTCGACATGGCAACAGAAATGTGACAACCCGTTGAGGCATTTTTTCTGTCCAATCATGATATTGGTCAGAAAAGAGGAAGAAACAGCACCATGAATCAGTTTAAGAAGGTCAATAGACGGGATTTTTTGCGGCTTAGCCTGGCCAGCGCAGCCACTGTGCCGGCCACGACACTGTCCGGCACAATTGGCACCGGCACTCACTTCCACGATCGTTTTAGGGGACCTTTTCCACGACTGGAAGAAGTAACGATCGCTGAACTGCAACGGGCAATGGCCACGGGCCACCTCACGGCCCGGCAGTTGACCCACCAATACCTCAGGCGAATCAGGGAGCTAGACCAAAAAGGACCGAGGTTAAATTCGGTCATTGAAATCAATCCGGACGCCTTGCACATTGCCGCCGCTTTAGACAGGGAGCGGCAGCAGCACGGACCCCGCGGGCCGCTGCATGGCATTCCCATCCTGCTCAAAGACAACATCGCGACCGATGACCAGATGCAAACCACAGCCGGATCGTTGGCCCTGGAAGGCCACAAGCCGGCGGAAGATGCCACCGTGGCGGCTAAGCTCAGGCAGGCCGGAGCCGTCATCCTGGGCAAGGCAAACTTGAGCGAATGGGCCAACTTTCGCTCGTTCCAATCCTCCAGCGGCTGGAGCGGCCGCGGCGGACAGGGGCGCAATCCCTACATTCTGGACCGGAATCCGTGTGGCTCAAGCTCCGGCTCAGCCCAGGCCGTATCGGCCAACCTGATTCCCGTTTCCCTGGGCACCGAAACAGATGGCTCGATTGTCTGCCCATCGTCGGCGAATGGCGTCGTCGGCATCAAACCGACCGTCGGCCTGACCAGCCGCTTCAACGTCATTCCCATTTCCGAGACTCAAGATACGGTCGGTCCCTTTGGCCGCACTGTAGCCGACGCCGCCACCGTGCTGGGCGCACTGACGGGCGTCGATCCGCTTGATCCGGCCACGGCCGCCAGTGAGGGCCACTTTTTTACCGATTACACCCAGTTTTTAAACCCGGATGCCCTGCAAGGGGCGCGTATCGGTGTGGCCCGCGATCTTTTCTTCTTTAGCCCGGAGACAACCGAAATCGCCAATACGGCCGTTGCGGCTATGCAGGCTGCCGGTGCGGACATTGTAGACCCGTTGACGATTCCACCGGAACTGCTCAACGACGGGGGCGCAGAGTTTGACGTGCTCCTATACGAATTTAAGGACGGGATCAACAAATATCTCAGCCGCCTGGGTCCTGGCGCACCACAAACGTTGGCCGATCTCATCGCCTTTAACAATGCCCACGCAGATCAGGAGTTACTTTACTTTGGCCAGGAGATATTTGACCTGGCCCAAACGTATGGCCCCTTGACAGATCCCGGTTACCTGGAAGCCCTGCAAAATAGTCACTTCACCGCCATCGAAGGGGTAAATCAGCTTATGGATGACCACAGTCTGGATGCCATCGTTGCCCCTACCGGTAGCCCGGCCTGGCCGACCGACCTGGTAAACGGCGATCATTTCCTGGGTGGGAGTTCGTCGCTGGCAGCCCGAGCCGGTTTTCCCTTGGTCAGTGTGCCGGCGGGCTTTTCGTTTGGACTGCCGGTTAATCTCACGTTTATGGGCAAAGCGTTCAGCGAACCCACGCTGATTGCCCTGGCTTACGCCTTTGAGCAAGCCACGCAGGTACGCCAGGCACCAAAGTTTGCACCCACGCTGGAGTAAATGTGCCGAAACCTTCAGTGTAGACCACGCTGCGCCAGTTTGTTAACTTCCCGTGTGCGGCCCTTCGTATAAAATATTGGTGGATTGTTTGCGATGATGGTAACGGCCGTTACCATCATCATTCTTCCCGTTATTCCTCTCACAGTAATGCCCCGCCAACCTGGCGAAGTAGATTAATCTTCGCTAATTAAATTTGAGCCACAGATTGTAAAACCATAAAAAAGATTTATACTGCGCGAACTCACCAACTTCCCCCAAAATTGCTCGGAAGCAGCAGGAAATAAGGGAGTGGCAGCGTCCTTTTCAGACGTTGTAAATAATCACTGCCGCAGAGACCACTCTGATGCATATTTGCAAAGGTATTTGTTTGTGAATCAAATTCAGCTAACAGAAAATAAAGATGCCGCTTTAGAATCCGAATCGCTTGGGGGAAAAATTGAATTGATTATTGAGCAGCTGCCGCCAGAGGAAGTATCGCTCATCGAGATCATCGCCATTGTCGGCGCAGACAGCCTGATGCTGCTAACCATCTTTCTCTCGCTCGTCTTTATTGTGCCGGTATCCATTCCCGGCGTCAGCACCGTTTTTGGCACCGGAATTGTCCTCATCGGCATCACACGGCTGCTCAACCAACAACCGTGGCTGCCGCAAACTATTGGCCGCCGCAAATTGTCGTCAGAAAAGCTGCGCGAGGGGTTTAAGCGAGCCCTGATTTGGTTTGCCCGCCTGGAGCGCATCAGCCGACCTCATCGCCTGCCGGGCCTCACGTCGGATGGCATCGTCACCGTCTTCAATAATTTATCGTTCATCTTTGCCGGTATTCTGCTCATGGCTCCTTTTGGCTTTGTCCCATTCAGCAACACAATTCCAGCCCTGGCCCTCATTTTTCTATCCGTTGGCATAATGCAGCGAGATGGCATATCTGTTATGCTGGGATATCTTGCAAATGCGGCGACTATCCTCTATTTTGCGATCCTGGTCGCAGCCGGGACATTTTCGGTCCAGGAGTTTTTCCATTTCCTGAACTAAGTAAGCGGCCAACAATTACTTACCTGTTTGGAAGGCCGCTTACTCTAAGCCGTCCGCCCAATTCCGATAACTTATTTGCGGACGGCCACTAAGCAGTGAGATGATGCAACTTGGGGCCCTGGCGCTGTGGCCGAACGACAACCGGCCACAGCGTCTGAACTAATACTTCTCTATCCAAAATCAATAATCGGTCTTACTTCCACGGTGCCATACTGCGCCTCGGGAATTTTGGCCGCCCACTTGGCCGCTTCCTGGATCGTGTCACACTTCACAATGTAAAGTCCGCCGAGCTGCTCTTTGGTCTCGGCAAAGGGGCCATCGGTAGTGAGCATCTTGCCATCGCGAACGCGGACGGATACGGCCGTATTTGTCGGTTCAAGCGCCGGGCCACCGGGCTGAATCACTTCCGCCTGCTTCATTTCCTCAAATAGCTGCCAGTGGGCATTCATCAATGCCTGGTTCTCCTCATCCGAAAGTTGCATATTCTTCTGCTCATCATGGTAAATCAAAAGTGCAAATCTCATTTGTCCGCTCCTTGTTCACTTAGGGCAGTCAATCAGCTGCCCGAAAAAGAATAAAGGTCTCGCTTCTATGCCTACGACGAATAAGCACAGCAATTTTCGACAACAGTGCGCCAATCAGCAGCCTCATAATAGGTTGATTACCGGTCAATCGCCAAATTCCGCGGGCAAATTGCCCCAACACCTTGACGTGTCGCGCTCAAACTGCTATAGTGCGCCCATCATGTTAACAAAGCCTGTATATTTCTATTTTTACTTTTTTAGCACCCAACCCCGCCGCAACTGTTGCGAGGTGGTCGTTACGCGCTAGAAAAGACCAGGCAAAAACGACACAAAACCAACGAGACGCGGCCCCAAAAGCCGCGTCTTTTTTGTTTATCGGCCAGGACTGGCACGCCTCTAAAGAAGTTAGGAAAGATCATTTGGTTTCATTAAGGAGCGCCGGTCCTACTTTAAGGAGAAGAACAAATGCAATCAAACGGACTCATCAACAACACCCCAGAAAAACAGGCAACCACATGCCGCGGCGTGCGCGGAGCCGTTACCGTGAAGGAAAACACGGAAGATGCCATCCTTGCCGCCACGCGCGAACTGCTCCAGGTCATCGTGAAGCGCAACGAGATGCACCCGGACGACATTGCCAGTGTCTACTTCACAACTACCACAGACCTAAACGCCACTTACCCTGCCCTGGCGGCCCGCCAGATTGGCTGGGGAGATGTGGCCTTGCTATGCGGCCACGAAATGGATGTGCCTGGCGGCCTGGAAATGTGCATTCGCGTTTTGATTCATTGGAACACAACCCGTTCCGCCAAAGAAATCGTGCACATCTACCTGCGTGAAGCCCAATCCTTACGCCCGGACCGCCAAAACTTGCCTCCCATTCGCCCGCGCCAAATGAACGCGATGGAAGCCATGGTTAAGGTCATGGCCTCGGTTCTATAATTTCAAGACCCTAAGGGTCAATATTGATAAGCTTAGCCAATAATGACAAACGCTTAGGGGCTTAATAACTAAACAAAAAGGAAAGATTAATGATGATCGTAGTCATGCAGCCCAATGCAACCATGCAGGAGAAGTCCGGGGTTATCTCCTGGGCCGAAGATTTAGGCTTCAAAATTCACCTTTCTACCGGCAGCGAGCGCACCATCATCGGCGTCATTGGCGATGACCGGGTGATTAACCGGGAACAGCTGGAGCGAATGGCCGGCGTGGAGCGAGTAGTGCCGGTCTTGAAGCCGTTCAAGATTGCCAGCCGCGAGTTCAAGCCCAACGACACGCAGTTTTCCATTGGCGGGCACACCATTGGCGGTAAGAATTTAATTGTTATGGCCGGGCCGTGTTCGGTGGAAAGCCGCAGCCAGATTTTGGAAACGGCCCACGCCTGCAAAGAGGCAGGAGCCCACATTTTGCGCGGCGGGGCGTTTAAGCCGCGCAGCTCGCCATACTCATTCCAGGGGATGGGTGAAGAAGGCCTGAAATACCTGGCAGAAGCACGTGAGCAGACAGGCATGCCTATTGTAACCGAGGTGATGGAACCAAGTTTGGTGCCGCTGGTGTGTGAATACGCCGATATTCTGCAAATTGGGGCGCGCAACATGCAAAATTATGCGCTGCTGCACGCCGTGGGTGAATCGCAGCATCCCGTGCTGCTCAAGCGGGGCATGAGCAGCCTCATTGAAGAATGGCTGATGTGCGCCGAATATATTCTCAGCCACGGCAACACGCGGGTGATGATGTGCGAGCGGGGCATCCGCACCTTTGAACGGTACACGCGCAATACGTTCGACATCAACGCCATTCCGGTGTTGAAGCAGCTTACCCACCTGCCGGTTATTGCCGATCCCAGCCACGGCACGGGCAAATGGGAATATGTAGAAAGCGTGACCAAAGCGAGCGTAGCTGCCGGCGCCGATGGCGTCATCATTGAAGTGCATCCCCGGCCGGAAGAGGCGATGTCAGACGGCCGTCAATCTCTAAAACCGGAACGATTTGCCCAACTGGTACGCGAAATGAAAGCCATCGCCCAGGCAGTAGGCCGGGATATACCGCAAGCTGAAAAGATACCTGCCTAAATCTTCAGATTCTTAAACATTTGTTTCTTCCTCCGCAAAAGGGCGTACACAGGCTGTACGCCTTTTTGTTTGTGGCCGGGTGAAGTACAATGACGGCCGTTCACCTAAAAGCAATTTAACACAGAGGCGCGGAGGCACAGAGATAAGGAAAGTCAATATCTGCTCGATCCGCAAATATTTAATCGTCTATTTTACGATATCAGGAAGGGTTTGATGGGTACGGTTGAAATTGTAGAGAGTTTTAACGCGCCGGGGCACGGGCCGGTGGGGTTGTGTTTTGACGGCCGTTTCCTGTGGAATGCCGATTTTTCCGGCGGCAAAATTTACCGGATTGATCCGCAAACGATGGAAAGTGACGTCGAGTTGGTCTGTCCGGGCAATTTGAGTGGGATCACGTGGGACGGCCGTTCCCTGTGGCAATCACTGCACGACGGCGGCACCCTACGCCGCATCAACCCGGAAACCAACGACTTCGACCAGACAATCATGGTTTGGGAGCATGGCTGGCTCTCCGGCGTGGCCTGGGACGGCGAACATTTGTGGACCGCGTCGCAGCAGCACGGCAAGCT
>CALBTC010000332.1 GCA_937967805.1 uncultured Anaerolineaceae bacterium | reverse complement strand
CGTCCAGCAGCCGCGCCTTGTCCTGCTCCGTGCCCAGCTTGCCGATGAACCACGTTCCGGCATTAGACAGCGCCTTGTAATCGACATCGACCGGATTTTGCGTGGCCAGGACCATACCCACGCCAAAGGCGCGCGCCTGCTTCAACATGCGTAGCATCGGCTCTTTTGAGGGCGGATTGGCGGTGGGGGGCAGGTAGCCAAAAATCTCGTCAAAGTAGACCAGGGCGCGCAGCGTGGTGCTGCCCTTCTGCGCCCGCATCCATGACTCCACGGCCGAATAGAGCAAGGTCACAAAAAACATGCGCTCCGCTTCGGAAAGGTGGGCGATGTAAAAGATGGTGTGCCGGGGACGGCCGTCTGGCAAATACAACAAGCCGGCCACGTCCAGCGGCTCGCCCTCAATCCACGCCTGGAACGCCGGCGAGGCCAAAATGTTGTTGAGCATCATCGCCAGCTCAAAGCGGTCTTTTTCGGGGAAGAAGGTGTTCACATCGAAGACGCCCAGCTTGGTAAACGGTGGCGCCTGCGTCTGCATGATGAGCGAGGCCAAATCGAGGTCCTGCCCCTGGCTCCAGGCGTGTTCAAAAATGTTGGCCAACAAAATGTGCTCCCGCGCCCGCACCGGATCGATATCTTTCAGGCCAACCAACCCCAGCAAGGCAGTAACAGTGCCGGAAATCTTTTCACGCAGCAGTTCGCGGTTGTCGTCCCAGGAGATGTCTGGCGCTTTGAGCGAGGCCAAAATAGAGACGGGCAGCCCGGCGTCGGAGCCGGGGGTGTAGATGGCAAACTGGGCGGAATCTTTGAGCTTCTGGATACGGTCCGGGGTGATTTGCCAGTCGGCTAAACCGTTGCGCCAGAGAGCGGCCGTTTCCTCTGCGGCCTGCTCCACCGTTTTGCCCTCACGTCGAGCTTCGTTGGCGTTGATCCACGGTTGGAAGTCAGCCGGGGCCAGATCAGGGAAGTGCATCAGCGCGTTGGTGATGTCTCCTTTGGGATCGATCATCAGGGCAGGCACGTTGTTCAGCGCCGCCTCTTCCAGTAAATCGAGGCAGAGTCCCGTCTTGCCAGAACCGGTCATGCCTACGACCACCGCATGAGTTACCAGATCGTCAGGATCGTACAGCAAGCGCTGCTCGGTTTTCTCATCTGTCTGCGCATCTACCACGCGACCTAAATAAAATTTCCCGTCGGTGTCTATCATGATTTCGCCTCCAGCTCCAGTTTACCGCATGTTCAAGTTGGATAAAAGATAAAATGCAAAACGGCCGTTCCCTCACAAAACAGGAAGGAAACGACCATTTAACAAATTTGTTTCAGGTAAAAATTATTGATTACTGTTCAGGAAGCGGCGTCATCCTTATCCGTTGATCCTCAACAACTGAAAAATGTCCGGCCCAATCTGTGCGCTGTGATAATACGGCCGTTGCCACTCTGGCAACAACCTCTGCAGATGGAGCAGAAATCCGGAATAAAACCACACCGCTTGTAGATGGCAGGCCTTTGCGAAAAGCCAACTCCCCAAAATCTTTATCAACTGTAATAAGGATGCGGTTCTCGGCTTGTGCTTTGGCCAATACAGAGGGGTCACTGCTGCCTGGCGCAGAAGTGCGAATCCAGACAATATCGTGACCAGCTTGCTGCAAAGCCGCTACGGCATCACTAGGGAAATTTTCGTTAGCTAATAAGCGAAACATTAAGCAGAAGCCAAAGGATAGATTTTTTCCAGGCGCAAAGTCTCGCTGGCATAAGCCAGACAAGCACGAATATTGGCCGAGGTAATACCTGGATAATTGCGCAAGATTTCGCTTTCTGACCAACCTTGAGCCAATAATCTGAGGATAAAGTCAACCGACAAACGAGTACCCTTGATAATTGGTTTTCCCACCAACACATCAGGGTCAATAGTTATGTGTTCTTGCCAATCCATAATTTCCTCCGCAAAGCATTATAGAACAGTTTTGGCTCTTTGGGAATTGAAGCGGGTTGGGCAATGTCTGAGGAAGAATAGTAACTAGAGCAAAGTATGTAATTTCCCCAATACTTGTGCAACTATCCGTTCAGGCAAGGAGCAGATAAACGTTGCCTGCCGTATTTGCCAATCCATGCTTTTAACCTGATCGGCCAAAACAACCCCCGAAACCGGCAAGTCGGGCAGGATTTGAACCTCGAACGGATAGCCTTTAACTTGATTGGTAATGGGGCACAGGATGGCCAGGCGCACTTTTTGGTTATAAGCTCGTGGCGAAAGCACCAGCGCCGGTCGTCGCCCAGCTTGTTCATGCCCAGCCTGGGGGTTGAAGTTGAGCCAGATGGCGTCGCCACGCTGCGGGACGTAAGCCATTACCAGACCTCTTGCCCGACGGCTTCGCCCGTCTCAACTTCGCCATGAAGATTATCTTCTGTGATCTGGCTAAGCAGATCATCCAAAGAGTAACTTTGCGCCTCTACCAAGGGTGTGACAACCAGATTCCCTTCAACAATCGAAATTTCGACAGGTGTATCTGAAGAAATATCCATTTCTTCGGCAAATGCTTTGGGGATGCGCAGCGCCAGGCTGTTGCCCCACTTTTTAACCTGTGTTTGCATCTTTTCACCTCCACAAAAGTAGATACAAAGATGATACATTGTTTTGAGTTTGCCGACAATGGGAAACGGCCGTAACCGATGACATTCTTACCAACCGGCTGTGTAATATGAATGCGGCCGTGTAAATTTCAGAATAAAAGCGGACATAGAGGGGCACAGAGAAAAACTTTTACCGCGGAGAGCGCAGAGAACGCAGAGTTTTCTGTCAATTTTTCTCTGTGTCCTCCGCGTCCTCCGCAGTTATTTACTTTTTAGTGCAGCCTGGGCCGCCGCCAGGCGGGCAACGGGCACCCGGTATGGCGAGCAGCTCACGTAGTTCAGCCCCACCTTTTGGCAAAAGGCGATGCTGCGCGGCTCGCCGCCGTGTTCACCGCAGATGCCCACCTTCAAGTTTGGCTTGGTCTGGCGGCCTCGTTCTACGCCTAACTGCACCAGTTCGCCCACGCCGCTTTGGTCCAGCACCTGGAACGGATCTTCTGTCAGCAGTTTTTCACTGACGTAGTGGGAGAGGAAACGGCCGCTGTCATCCCGGCTCAAGCCAAACGTCGTTTGCGTCAGATCATTGGTGCCGAAGCTGAAAAAGTCGGCGTGTTCGGCAATGTGGTTGGCGGTGAGGGCGGCACGGGGCAGCTCAATCATCGTGCCAATTTGATAATCCATCTTCATGCCGTAAGCACCCAGCACCGCCTCGGCCACGCGCTTCACGACGGCGCGCTGGTGGCTCAGTTCCGTCTCCACCGACACCAGCGGGATCATTATTTCCGGCGTGACCGAAACACCCTTACCCTGCGCCTCGCAAGCGGCTTCCATGATGGCCCGCGTCTGCATTTCGGTCACTTCGGGGTAAACCAGCCCCAGACGGCAGCCGCGATGACCCAGCATCGGATTGGCTTCGCGCAGCTGCTCCACACGGTGCAAAAGCTGCTCTTTTTCCCAAATCTGGCGCAGCAGTTGGTCCATCCGGGCAAACGTGTCGACCTGCTGCGTTTTCAGCTTGAGTTCGTACAGTTCTGTTTGCAGCTCTTCAAAATTAGGCAGGAATTCGTGCAAAGGCGGGTCCAGCAGGCGAATGGTAACCGGCAGGCCGTCCATTGCCTGGAAAATCTGCAAAAAGTCGTGGCGCTGGATGGGCAGCAGTTTGTCCAGGGCGGCTTGCCGCGCAGCCAAATCTTCGGCCAAAATCATCTCGCGCATGATGGTCAGACGTTCCTCGCCGAAAAACATATGCTCCGTGCGGCACAGGCCAATGCCTTCGGCACCAAAGCTGCGGGCGACGCCGGCATCGTGGCCAGTGTCGGCGTTGGCCCGCACGCGCAGTTGGCGCAGCTCGTCGGCCCAGCCCATGAGGGTCTGGTAATGGCTGCCCAACTCCGGCTGTTTGGTTTCTACCTGCCCCAGCAGGACGGTGCCGGTGGAACCGTCGATGGTGATCCAGTCGCCGCGTCTTACTTTGTGATCGTTGGCGTAAAAGTACCCTTCTTCCTCGCTAATCTCGATCTCGCCGGCGCCGACGATGCAGGGAGTGCCCATGCCACGGGCGACAACGGCCGCATGGGAAGTCATGCCGCCGCGCGCCGTGAGAATTGCTTTGGCCACGGCCATGCCGTGAAAATCGTCGGGGCTGGTCTCGTGACGCACCAGGATGACGGGATCGCCTTGCTCGTGGTAGCTCACGGCGTCATCGGGGGTGAGGACCACTTTGCCGGAGGCTGCGCCGGGGCTGGCGGGCAGGCCGCTGGCCACGGTGGTGGCGTCGGCGTCGGGATCGACAGTGGGGTGCAGCAGTTGGTCCAGTTGGTTGGCTTCGACGCGGAGTACGGCCGTTTCCCTATCAATCACCCCCTCTGCTTCCATATCCACGGCAATGGTCACCGCCGCCGCGCCGGTGCGCTTGCCGGTGCGCGTCTGCAAAATCCACAGCTTGCCCTGCTCGATGGTAAATTCGATGTCCTGCATGTCGCGGTAGTGAGCTTCCAGCCGCCGGGTGATGCTCATGAGCTGCCCGTATGATTCGGGCAGTTCGTCGGCCATCTCGTGAATGGACTTAGGGGTACGAATCCCGGCCACCACATCTTCGCCCTGGGCGTTAAGCAGATATTCGCCAAACACCTTCTTTTCGCCGCTGGCGGGGTTGCGGGTAAAGGCCACGCCAGTGCCGCTGTCCCAGCCCATGTTGCCGAAGACCATTGCCTGAACGTTAACGGCCGTTCCCAAATCATCTGGAATGCGGTGAACGCGCCGGTAATCAATGGCTCGCCGCGTGTTCCAGGAATCAAAAACGGCCGCAATCGCCATGCGCAACTGTTCGTACGGGTCTTGCGGGAACTCGTCGCCGTGCCGGTCGGTAAAGATGATGCGCTTGTAGACGGTAATCAGTTCATCCAGCTGCCCTGCGCTCAGGTCAGTATCGCGGCCAGAACTGGTTTGCGCCTTAAACCGCTCCAGCGCCCGGCTGAACTTCTCATTGGGCACCTTCATGACGATGTTGCCAAACATAGCAATAAAGCGACGGTAGGCATCCAAAGCAAAGCGGCGATTATCTGTGAGTTTGGCCAATCCCTCCACCGTTTCATCATTGAGGCCCAGGTTAAGCACCGTGTCCATCATGCCGGGCATGGAGATTGCCGCCCCGGAGCGAACGGAGACGAGCAGCGGCTTCTGTCTATCGCCAAACTGTTTACCGGTGTCGGCTTCCACCTGGGTGAGGGCAATTTGGGCCTGAGACCACATGCCCTCGGGGAACTGGTTCTCGTACTGGGTGTATGCATTGCACGCCTCGGTGGTGATGGTGAAGCCGGGCGGCACGGGCAAACCCGCCTGGGTCATCTCAGCTACGTTGGCTCCTTTGCCCCCCAACAGAGATTTCATCTCGGTACCGCCTTCGGCAAACAGGTAAACCCATTTATGATCGCGCTGCTCGTACAACATTTTTTTTCCTCCTTGTGTGTGACTATCTGAAATTGTAGCGAACCAATCGGAAGTGGAATGAACAAAAAGGTTAGCGGGGTAGCTTATAATCTGTGTTCACATCAAACCAAATTTGCCCTTACATATTTTACAGCCAAACTGGACAAATTCTCCAGGTGAAATAGTACAAGGATGTAAGGTTTACCAGGCACAAAATTAATAACCTGACAATTTTCATTACAAAGCCCTCATATCCTATGGTAAGGCGCGGCAAATAACGTTACCATTTTCGTCTAAACACCGAAAAACTTTGGGCAACAATTAATAACTGTTAAGCAAAAGACAAATTTGACCTGGCCTGGTTTATGAATCTTTTTGGCTTTTTATAAGACAGTTTTGGGATGAAACCTATGAAAGACATCAGGCTCACCACACTGCGTACCCCGCTCATCTATGCCATATTTGGGCTACTGTGGATTTTGTTAACCGATCGGCTTCTGTTTATGTTGGTGCCAGACACAGATGTAATCACTCAAATACAAACTTACAAAGGGTGGCTTTTTGTTGTTCTAAGCACCCTGATCATTTACTGGCTGGTTGCCCGATCCGCCCAACAAAACAATGCAGCACAAGATGCCCTGGCCCAGAGCGAAAAGCGGTACCGCCTGCTCTTCAATAACAATCCCTTGCCCATGTGGGTCTTTGACTTGAGCACGCTGGAATTTTTGGAAGTGAATGATGCGGCCGTTGACAAATACCAATATGCTCGTGATGAGTTTCTCAATTTAACGCTCAAAGATATTCGTCCGCCAGAAGACATTCCTTTGCTGTTGGATGACCTGGCCACCATGCGCAAACCGATCAACTATGCGGGGGAATGGCGGCACCGCCGTCAGGACGGTACGGTGTTTCCGGTGGAGGTTATTTCCCATGAGATGCATTATAACGGCCGTATCACCCATCTGGCCGTTGCCAAAGACCTGACAGAACAAAAAAGGGTAGAAGCAGAACGAGCCAGCGTCTTCCAGCGCAACCAGGCCCTGGTGCAGGCGCTGGGCGAAATTGTATATGAATGGTTCCCTACCCGCGGCGAAGTGAGATGGGAAGGGGATTACGGCCGTATCTTAGGCTATTCAGCAGAAGAAATGGGTGGCACAACGGCCGCATGGCAAGAAAAAATTCATCCGGACGATCAGGCCTACGTCGCTCAGGCAGTGGACGCAGCTTTTGTCCAGAAGCGAAACTTAGAAATTGAATACCGCTTCTTACAAAAAGATGGCACCTACCGCTGGATGCTCGACAGAGGCGTGCCGGTTTTTAACGATCAGGATGATCTGGAAAAAGTTGTGGGCGTCTTTTTAGATATCCACAACCGCAAGCAAACTGAAATGGCTCTCCGCCAAAGCGAGGAACGCTTCCGCCGGGCGATTGAATTTGCCCCCTTCCCCATTGCCATTCACGCTGAAGATGGAAACGTATTGGCTGTTAGCCAGGCATTGCTAAACATTACCGGCTATGCGTTTGAGGAAATTTCCACGATAAGCAAATGGACCGAACGCGCCTATGGCGTTGAGCAGGCCCAGGTCATGGCCGGCATCGACCGGCTCTATGAACTTGATAAGCGTGTCGATGAAGGCGAGTTCCATATCACCTGCAAAGATGGCTCACAGCGGGTGTGGGAATTTAGCTCCGCCCCATTAGGACGTCTGCCCGACGGCCGTCGCTGCATTATTAGCATCGCTGTGGACGTAACGGAGCGCAAAAATGCAGAAAAACAGATGCATTTGCAAAACAGCGCGCTCAATGCGGCCGCTAACGGCATCGTCATTACAGACATTAACGGCATGGTCGAATGGGTCAATCCAGCCTTTACCGAACTGACCGGCTACACCCTGGCAGAGGCTTTGGGCAAAAATCCCAGAGAATTGGTAAATTCGGGCAAGCATGATCGCGCCTTCTTTACATCACTTTGGCAAACCATTTTGAGCGGCAATGTTTGGCGCGGTGAGCTCATTAACCGGCGCAAAGACGGCACGCTCTATTATGAAGAAGAGGCAATCACGCCGGTTTGGAACCAAGATGGGGATATGACCCATTTTATTGCCATCAAACAAGATATTACCAAGCGAAAGCAGGCCGAAGCAGACCGGGAGCAGCTACTTAATCAAGTACAGGCGCAGGCTGAACAAATGAATCAGTTTATGCAAAGCGTACCAGAGGGTATCTTTTTGCTAGATCGGGGCGGAGAAATTCTCATTGCCAATGATAAAGCGCAAGAGTACCTGGCGCTTCTGGCTGATGCAGCCGTAGGCGATAAGATTACCAATTTAGGGGATAAACCTTTGGCTTCGCTGTTACCCCAGCCAGAGCAGGGGAACTGGCATGAAATACGGATTCAGAATCAGATTTTTGAGTTAATTCCACAGCAGGTTAAATCTGGACCTGTTTCACAGGGGTGGGTGTTGGTGCTGCGCGAGGTCACGGAGCAAAGGCGAATTGAAGAACAGCTTCAGCGGCAGGAGCGGCTGGCGGCCATCGGCCAGTTGGCGGCGGGCATTGCCCACGATTTTAATAACTTAATGGCCGTTATTTTGCTGTATGCGCAGTTGCTGGCGCGTTCGCCCCACCTCATTGCCAAAGAGCGGGAGCAAATCAAAACGATCGACGCGCAAGCCCAGCGCGCCGCCCGCCTGATTGAGCAGATACTGGATTTCAGTCGTCGGGCCGTGTTTGAGCGACGGCCGTTAGACTTGCTAAGCCTGCTCAAAGAAGAAGTTAAGCTGCTGCAGCGCACCCTGCCGGAAAACATTGAGATTCAGTTTATGCACGGGGTGGGCAATTATATTGTGCAGGCAGATGTCACCCGCATGCAGCAAACCATCATGAATCTGGCCTTTAACGCCCGCGACGCCATGCCTGAAGGCGGCCGTTTGCAGTTTAAGCTGGCTCATCTGCTGCTCGACGATGCTGAGCAGACGCCGCTGCCCCTGATGCCGCCCGGCAGTTGGGTACGATTGTCGGTGAAGGACAGCGGCACCGGGATTGCTCCGGCCGTGATGGATCATATTTTTGAACCGTTTGTCACGACCAAAGAGCCGGGCAAGGGCACGGGGCTTGGCCTGTCGCAGGTACATGGCATCGTCGCCCAACACGAAGGGTTTATTGCTGTGCAAAGCGAACCAGGTGCCGGAGCAACCTTTGACATCTATTTACCGGCCATGATGGTGCAGGCAGACAGCGTGTCCACAGAACTGCCGGAAACGGCCGTTCCCGGCCGCGGCGAACGTCTTTTGGTAGTCGAAGATGAACCCGACTTACGTGAGGCGCTGGTAGAAAGCCTCACCCTCTTGCAATACGACGTGGTGGCAACGGCGAATGGCGCCGAGGCGCTGGCACTGCTGGAACAGGGAACGGTCGTTGACCTAATCATCTGCGACGTGATCATGCCCAAAATGGGCGGCATTCCCTTCGTTCAGGCATTGCAGCAGCGAGACTCATCACCACCGGTCATTTTTGTCACCGGGCATCCGCTGGATATTGACGCCGACAGCCTGCGGAAAATAGGGGTGCGGATCGTGCTGTCTAAACCGGTTCAGCCGGCTCAGTTAAGCCAGGCCATTGCCGCCACCCTGAAATAGCAGCCTGCAGTTATCCGGCACACCAGCCTATCGCTTTCTGCCAGCCAACCCGCTCAGGGTCAATGTGACATCCACCCCATATGCGCCCGGCGGTGGGCAATTGGTGGTGATTTGCATAAGATTGGGTTTTTGGCACACAAGGATAGCCTCATGGCAAAAATTTTAGTTTGCGGACACAGCAATATAGAAACAACGGTCGCCGTCGAGCAGTTCCCCATTAAATACACGCCGATGCGCTACCCGTTTTTTGGCATTCAAACGGCCGTAGCCGGGGTTGGTTACAACATTGCCAAGGCGCTCACCACGCTGGGCAGCCCGGTGAACTTTCTGACGCTGGTGGGCCGCGACGTGGCCGGTGAGCAGGTGCGGCAGCAGGCCCAGGCAGATGGTCTGGGCACGGCGTATGTCGTTGCCGGAATACCGCAAACGGCCCAATCCGTCATCTTGTATGACAAAACAGGCCGGCGGCAGGGCCATACGGACCTGAAGGACGTGCAGGAACGGCCGTATCCTCCCGACCTGTTCCAGCAAGCCCTCCAAGAAAGCAACCTGGCAATTTTGGGCAATCTGAAATACAAACCGCCGTTTCTCAACACGGCACAAGCCGCAAACATCCCCATAGCAACCAACATCAATGTAATCGAAGACTTACACGAGGCGTACCATGGGGACTACATGGCTGCGGCCACCATCCTCTTCATGAGCCATGAGCTTCTTCCCCTGCCCCCGGAGCAGTGGGCCAAAAAGCTGCAAAACATATTTGGCACCGAAATTGTGGTGATTGGCCTGGGAGCCGAAGGTGCGCTGCTGGCGGTGAAGGCCGACAACTTCTGCAAACGGCTCCCCGCCGTGCAAATGCGCCCCATCGTCAACACCATCGGCGCGGGCGACGCCCTTTTCGCCGCCTTTAACCACTTCTACCGCACCAGCCATGATCCGTACACCGCCCTACAAAAAGCAATCCTGTTCGCCGCCTACAAAATCGGCAGTGACGGCGCAGCCACTGGTTTTCTCAGCGAGACGGAACTCAATCAAATACACCATGAATGATACCGAACCTCCCTGTTTTGGCATCGAACGGGGATGTTCAATTTACAGGGGAACGAAGAGGGGGCTAAAGTCGTCTTGTGCTGCCTAAGATCTTCAGATATATAAACCATATCAATTGCAGAAAAACCTGAGGTAATTTGCTCAAGTAATTGAGCAAAAGCGGGCGCACCAGGCTTCTTTTAATTGCAAGACTTTCCCGCTTCAGCAAACATATTTCGTGCAGTATCGCGTTTTCAGGTAAGCCTCAATGTTTATGAACGTCAGACAGCAAATAAAAGATCGTTTCACGCCACAACAGCGGCAACGGCTCGTATTTGCCCTTTTCATTACCATCTATTGCACACAGTTTTTCCTGCTCCAGCCTTTGATTGTTTCTTTATCTATTCCCCCTCTAGCTCTATTTGCCCTCTTCCCCTTTCTTTTCGCGGTCTCGTTGGCCTGGCTTTATGGTTGGAAATCCGGTTTATTTGCCACTTTTCTGGTGGCTATGCTGACTACTGCGATGCTATCGATTAGTTTGCCGCCAAAGCGGCGCAAAAAGGGATCGAGCTGGCTTACCTTATTGCCCCGTCCGTGCCCAATGAAGTCATTGGCGACGTCACCCGCATCCGCCAGATTTTGGTCAACCTGGTGGGAAATGCGGTCAAGTTTACCAGTGAGGGTGAAATGGTGGTGTCGGTGACCGGTGAAGAGATGGAAAACGGCCGTGTTCAGGTGCAGGTGGCGGTCATCGATACCGGTATCGGCATTCCCCCTGGCCGCATGGACCGGTTATTTCAATCGTTCAGCCAGGTTGATTCTTCCACCACACGCCGCTTTGGCGGCAGCGGCTTGGGGCTGGTCATCAGCAAAAAGCTGGCCGAAGGAATGGGCGGCCGGCTCTGGGTCGAGAGCGAACTGGAACGCGGCTCCACCTTTGCCTTTACCCTGCCGCTTGAGGTGGTCCAAGAAACAACCGATTGGGTCAGCGCCGTTGGCCAAAAGCGAATTCTGGTCGTCGATGACAACGCCGTCAACCGCCTCATCCTCAAGCATTATTTGCAATTGTGGCAAGTGACCTCGCGTCTGGCGTCTGCCGGCCCAGAAGCGCTGGAAATATTGGCGCAAGAGCCGCCTTTTGACTGTATTATTTTGGACATGCAGATGCCGGGAATGGACGGCGCTCAGCTGGCAGCAGAAATCTGCAAGCTGCCTTAGAGTAAAACCACACCGCTTGTTTTGTTGACCTCACTGGGGATTTTGGCCGAACCGGCAGCAACGCTCTTTAACCGGCAGTTGACCAAACCGATCCGGCCCAGCCAGCTCAACCATATCCTTGAATTAACGGTGATGGGACAAAACGGGCTTGTCTCGCCTCAACCGGACAATGGGTCTCTATTTAATTCTGAACTAGCGCAACGATTCCCCCCTCCGTATCTTGCTGGCGGAGGATAATGCCATTAATCAGAAAGTAGCGCTGCGCCTGCTGAAGCGGCTGGGGTACCGGGCTGACGTAGCCGGTAACGACATAGAGGTGTTAAAAGCGCTGCAGCGGCAGAGGTACGACGTGGTATTGATGGACGTCCAGATGCCCGATATGGACGGCGTGGAAGCAACCAAAATCATTCGCCACGATTTCCAACCAGAGCAACAGCCACACATCATTGCCCTCACGGCCAACGCCCTGGAAGGAGATAAGGAACGATTTTTGAGCGTGGGGATGGACGATTACATCAGCAAGCCGGTACGCGTCCAAGAGCTTGTCGAGGCGATTAAGCGTTCCCGGCTGCCGCCGGTTGCAGAGCCGGAATTCTAATTGGCAAAGCAGGCCGTTCTCTATTTTTCACCTTTCGCCAGCTCACCGTTTCACCCGTGCCGCCTGGCTCCGCAAATCAACAAAGATAGGGTGCAGGCAGGTGATCACTTCGGCCATGCGCTTGCCAATTTTTGCTTGGTGGTCGTTGGTGTATGCTTCGGCGGGGACGACCTCATATACTTTGGTCCAGCCTTTGTCCCACATTTCGGCTTCAAATGATTCGCCCAGGGTATCTTTTATCTCAAACAGGTGGCGGCGAAACCCTTGCAACAAAAAGCGGTTGAGCTGCTTATCGCCAGACTCAAAGTGGAAGCCGATTTCCCACGCCTCGCGCCGGGGCACGCGCGACAATTCATAGTGGAGCCGGGTCTCACCGAAGTGTACGTTGTTGTACAGTAAGAGGCAGGTTGCCCATCGGCGGCGACAGTAGTCAACTTGCTGAGGCCCTCTTTTTTCAAGTGAGCGCAATGCCGGCAAAAGTTTAAAATGTGGAGGGGGAGCCTTCACTCTTGACTAATGACGGTGAACGTGTTTAGCGGTAATTCTTTGCCACATCATTGCGCAGCTTAACGTAAATAGGGTGTAGGCATACGATGAATTCAGCCATACGGTTGGCAAGCGCTTCCTGATAGGTCTTGTTCAACTCTCCGGCGGGGTACACTTCATATATCTTCGTCCAGCCCTTATCCCACATTTCGGCTTCGACAGCAGGCCCCAAAACATCCTTGATTTCAAAAAGGTGGCGACGGAACCCCATAAGCAGGTAGCGATTTAGATTGCGGTCTTTGGCCTCGCAGTGGAACCCCAACTCCCAACCCGGCCGATGCTTGGCAGAGGAAACCTCGTAGTGGAGTCTTTGTTCACCATAATTGAATTGGGTCAGCCAACGATATGGCTGGTGAACCTTAATTCCTTGCAGTGATTCCGGCAAGCGAGCTATCACCAGTTCAGGGAGTGTTTTGAGAAATTGGGTATGGGAGAGTTTCGTCATCGCTGGTCAGTATCATATCATCACCCTAACGGCCGATCAAAAGCCTCGCGGCCATCAACAGCCACTATACCAAGCTGAAAAATAACTACTTCCGGCACCAGTCGCTGGATTACACAAAATTTACTCTTGTGGAGCTGGATTTAGAAGATTCTCTGGAAAATTGAAAAATCTTCTAATATGCGAGTGATGAAAAACGGCCATTACTCTCGAAGGTTACGGCTGTTTGCATTGTAGACAAATATTCGAGTTGTCTCTTGTCTATGAGTTAATTCCATCGAAAAGTAAGAGGGCTATATATGCATGTTGCCGACAGCGTGAAAATAGTTGCCCTGTTTCCCCATTGCTCTCTTCCTCAGTCCGTCATAATGGACGGCGCAATGCTATCATTTTCAACGCTGTTTTCCAAGTTCATGAGCCGCTGGTTATGGGGTAGAGAAATGAAAATCGGCCGTTTGCACACAAACCTTGCAAACGGCCGATTCCTGTACTAGTACGCTTTAATGTCTCACTTGGACAAAGGCCGTATCCCTTCATGCTTGAGCACCAATATTTTTCAAAGCCAGAGCGGTTATGCATGACGTAGGGACGCCAATAATTTCGGTGATTCGGCTGTTGATGCAGGTGCAATATTGACAGCGTATAGACTTATTTGATGCTATGGTGAATATTTTTCTAACAACATTTCAATCTCTCGCTTTAATTTAGAGTTGATTAGGTTCGAGCCGAAATCGATGTTTGCTTCAACCTCAACACGTTCTTGGTCAGTATCAAATTGACATTCGATTGTAGAAAGGTTGAATTCGATGTCTAAATCTTGTTGCAATTCATAAGGGAAACTACCAATTAGCATCCATAGTTCTTTATTCCCAGGGAGCGGACCTAGCCTTTCACTCTCTGGAGAAATGTATATTGGTTCTCTCGTGCTCCAGTTAAACAAGGCAGCTCTGTTCGATGTGCCAAGCTTCCACTCCGATGAGTAGCCTTTGGTCGACTTAATGGCGTGGAAAAAATGCAAGGTAAAATAACATTTTCTTACTTCTCGACCTAACACTAAGGCTTTAATTGGATTATCTGGCCATTCACCTCTAAAGATTAAGTCGATATGCAGTGCAGAAAAATATACTGGTTCACTTCCCTGATTGTTGACGACAAATTTCACTGCCCATTGACCTGATCTTTCTCCTCTGCTCTCTCTTAAGCTCTCAATTGCGGTAATTCGGAGACGCTGCTCGGCACGCGCTGCTTGTTGTTCGTTTAATTGTTTCAGGGCGATCTCGGTTCTCTTTCGGGAAGTGCGCAGTGAAAACATGCTCACAATAAGTGCAATAAATGAAATTATGATAGGTGCGTATCTTGTGATGAACGTGCTGTCAACATAGCCGAGCAAAAAGTCTGTCCATAGTGCGATTTCATCATAATTGTAGTCTAAAACTACAGCTACTATGAAAACAAGAATTGCCAATAAACATCCTTTACGGATATCCATACGTAGGTTTCCCGTATTGTACGCTCTCAAAGGTTCTGGGATACTTTGAGACAAAAAATTAGAAAAGAGCTTCGCCCTTAAGATAACAAACTTTATAACTTACGTCGATTCAATTGAAGGTGCTCCCGTATCGATTTTGGTCTTAGTATTTGGTTGGTAAAAGGATCGTGGTACTACTGCGGTCGGATTCAGTAACAATCCAGAAACGGCCGTTTGCCACCACATAAGCCGATAAGATACGAAAACCCTGTTTCACCGATAGGTCATTTTTTCCTGCCAGTCTTTCGGGTCCACATCGTGACCTTCCCCCGAAAAAGTGGACATAGAGAAAAGGCAGAGTACACTTTTTTCGG
>CALBTC010000331.1 GCA_937967805.1 uncultured Anaerolineaceae bacterium | reverse complement strand
GCCCCCGCCGCGACAGCCGGCCGTTTGTCCGGGCCACCAGCCGGTCGGCCAGCGTCATGGCTTGACGAAGCTGTTCTTTTTCGGCGCCGGGCATCACCTTCAAGTGTACGTACCCTTTGAATT
Organism: uncultured Anaerolineaceae bacterium; assembly: GCA_937967805.1. The sequence goes on along the minus strand of CALBTC010000331.1, from coordinate 14,682 downwards.
GATGCTTTTTGCGCAGGATTTCGGCCGTTTCCAGCAATCGATCCTGCGTGGCCACGCTGCCTTTGATAATGCCCGAGCTGAGAAACAACCCCTCTACCATTCCGGCCCGATACAGCTGCATAAACGCTTTGGCCATTTCTTCCGGCTGGAAGGTATGCCGCCGGTAGTTGCGTCCGGCGCGGAACGGGCAATAGTAGCAGTTGCGTTCACAGGCTGAGGTGAGTAACGTTTTGAGCATGGGCATTGTCTTGCCGCCGGGCATTACGGCATGGGTAATGCCCAACGCATCCTGTTTGGCAGCAGCATTGCTGCGCGTTTTGGCAGGCGAGCTGCCTGGCGAATTGCGTGGTGTTACAACCTGGCCGCACGGAGCCACCTCTGCCGTCGGCCGTACATTTGTCTCTTCGGCCGGTTCCAGATGCATGTTGAGGGCAATATCTTGCAGCTTGACAATGGATTCCATAATGAGGACAATTATAGAACATTCGTTCTTAATGCACAAGCATACAAAGAAAGAATCCGAAAGGGTTCTAGAAACAGTTCTTCCCTTGAAAGAATTCTGAAAAATCCTTCAAGACTGGGCAGATGACGTTACTTTTGAACAAAAACTTACACTGAAAAAGCGTGAACAATCCGTTTATTTTTGTGACAATTTGATGAATTAAGCATCTCAACTGTAAATAACAATACAAAGATTTCCAGACGAACCGGGTAAATTGTAGCCAATATTGGGGTCAAGGGAGTCATAAAGTAAAGGTAGATTAAAAATGATGCGTATACAAAGCGAAACAAACGGCCGTCCACAGCCAATGCCACGAGCACAAACGGGGCCGTTTAAAAATAGATTAATAGAAGCGAAAGCAAATTTGATTACGGCCGTTTTGGCCGGACAAAGCAGCTACGTTCAGGGGGAAAATGCACCTTTGCGCTATCGGCTGCTTACCGACACGGCTCTGCGACTGGCAGAATTGAATCAGCGGGCTGCTTATTTTGATTTGTCTGACCTGGCTTACCAGTATGATTTAACCAGTTGGGTACAAAACAGCATTCGTTTGCTGGCAATCCAGTTAAATCTGCCACTGCCACCGGCAAACTGGTGGTCTGAACATGGTGAAAACGATCCGATTGCTGTTTTTGTACAATTTTTGGAAGAACACGCCTTGGGACAGGCAGATGAACCTATCCTGCTCTCTTTTGATGAGGCAGATCAGCTTCTTCGCGCACCGTTGGCTGCCGATTTTTGGCGCTTGCTAAATCAAATTAGTCTGGCTAAAGAGAAAAAGCGTGAATTCGAACAGTTGACGCTGGTTTTGTGGGGGAAAGTTTCTTGGCAGCAGTTGGCAGGAAACGGCCGTTTCTCCCCCAACGCCTTCAAACAAATTATTCTTTAACGCGATAAGCCGCCTCCAACGCGTCAACCTGGCGCAGGCAGCGATCATCCACTTCATTTGGCGCATACGCCGTGCCAAACCAGGTCTCCAAAATTTCTTTGGCCTTGACGTCTGAGGTGCGCCGCAGCGAAAGGCACAGCACATTGGCCTTGTTCCAGAGGCGGGCGCCGCGCGCGGTTTCCGCCTCATCACACAAGGCGGCGCGAATTCCCGGCACCTTGTTCGCCGCCAGACTTACTCCCGTCCCCGTCCAGCAAAACAAAATGCCTTCATCCGCCGCCCCGTTAGCAACTGTTTCCGCTACTTCTCGGGCTACGTTTGGCCAATCCTGCGCTTCATCTCGCAGCGGACCAAACAAAGAAACCTCATGACCGGCCGCTTCTACCAGGGCCACCACATGATCAGTTAAATGTGTTTTTTCATCTGAACCAATTGCAATTTTCATAATATCTTTTTTTATGAGTAACTCATAATTTATTCGATCAGCTACTCGACTGCGAATTCAAAAAGAACTCAAATTTACGAGATTCCGGGCTGCATGTGAACCGCATTGCGTTTGAGTTTGGCGTAAGACGGCCGTCCTGCTTTGGCGGTTTGCGTGACGGCCGTTGGATACAGCAATGTTACCCCATTTTGCCCCAAAGCGTGAATTCGCTCAAGCTCCATTAGCCGCTGCATATCTGCCTCTGAGAATTGGCTAATCACTTCATGCAGCCGGGCCAGCGAACGTGCCTCATTTTCGGTTTGCACAGCCCGTTCCTGGGCCGCTTCCAAAGCTGCTTTAACGTGCCGGGGCATATCGATGGCGCCCACCATAACGCGCGAAAAGGAGAATCCGGCGTCTGACAGACGGGCCGTGAGTTGCTGTCGCACAGCCCGCTCCAGGCGCTGCGTGGCACGCGGTTCGCAAAGTTGATCAATGGTCATCTCGCCGATGACGTGACGCAGGCAGTTGTTTAAATGTTTGCTAACGATGCTGTTAGCCTTCTTTGGCAAATTTCGCGCCAGCTTGGGCCGTGCTGAAGCTTTTATCTGGAAGGGATCAATGTCAAAATTGACGCTCCATTCCACATCCAACGAAATACCGCCGTTGGTTTGTGCGCCCTGGCAACGGCCGTTTGCTGAGCCAGACCCAATCGGAATGGTGTGTGAAAGCTGCTCCGTCAGCGGGTTAAATGGATGCCGCCCGCCGGGAACGAAGCGGGCAAACGCCTGATCCCGTTTATCAAAAACGACACCCACCTCCATTTCTGGAATGCGAATAAAGCCAAGCTTTGTGTAGGCCCAAAAACCAAGCAGGGCAAGGAGGGAAACGGCCGTTGCCCACAGAATCATCCCGCCCCAGGTCAAAGCAGCAGTCAGGACCCCCAGCGTTAATATGACAAATAATTTAAACATTAGAGCACCTCTTGTTGAATGCGGGTTAGTGTATTTCAAACACTTATGCGCAACAGTATAGTGTAATACCTACACTTTGTCAACACCCCCTTGCAAAACGTAAATTTTTCCCCGTATAATCAACGTCATCAACCAGCAACTGACACAAGGAGTTTCGCAATGCTAAAAAATGGAACGTTTACCGAGGGATGGATGGATATGCCACCGGTTGGCAATTTGATCAATCAGCAGCCGAACGGATGGATTTTGCGCTGGATAGAACCGGGAAATCCCCTGTTTGGGGCGGGAGATAAGGCCGGCGGCGTGCCCGAATGTGTCCACAAATTAGCCAGCCAGTTGCCGGCCAATGAGCAGTTAGGCGCAAAAGATGCCCTCATTTTGGCCGGCAACGCTACTTACAAAATATTCCATGCCGGCAGCCCATTTGGTGCGGAGTTAAAGCAGGTCGTTACCGGATTAAAGCCAGGCAGCCAGGCAACTTTGGAGGTTCCGGTTTTGGCAGTGCTTTATGATGAGACAGACCCGTTTGGCGCAGAGTCCGGCGTGTGGGTGAATGGCGAGGGACAATGGGTCAACGGCGGCACGATGGGCAACCGCAAATGGCACCGTCACAAGGTAACCTTCACTGTGCCGGATAACGGCACGGCCATCATAGAAGTCCGGGTAAAAAGCAAATGGCCGCGCAAGAAAGATTTTTTCATTGACGGCATTACGCTGGAAGCAGAAGCTGCGCCAGATGCCGAGGATGAAATCCCCGTCATTTTGCCTGATCCGATTGTTATTCCGGATCGTGACAAGGAAATGTCCGAGACCGTATCAGGCGACCAAACCATTTCTATCACGGTTCCGGCGGGTATGAAGCTGGTAACGGCCGTTTCCAACGAAGCCAACACGGTTATTTTAGTCGTTCCGCCAGGCGTGTCGGTGAAAACCGGCTAACTGCTGCGATTGATGATCATAATACCGCCGACAATGAGCACCACGCCAACGAGCATTACGGCAGTAATCCGCTCATCCAGCAGCAAAACGCCACCTAATCCGGCAAAAATCGGCACGATGTAACCCGTCATGGCGGCGGCCGTGGCACCAAAGCGCTTCACGTTATAAACCGCCAGCAGCAGTCCGGCAAAAGTGCCCACCAGCGCCGCGTACAGCAGCGCCACATAGCCGCCGGGCGTCACGGAATGCAAATCAAAGCCGATGGTGAGCGCCGACAGCGGCATGACCACCACGGCGGCCACAAACATGCGAATGCTGGCCACGTCAAACGAATTGTATTCGTTGAGATATTTGCGAATGTAAACGGCCGCAGCACCGCCAGCCGTCATCGCGATCAGCATGAGGATGTAACCGAGGGGATTGGCTTTGCCCACATCAGCCAGGCCACTTTCACCACTGGAGGCCAGCACAATGGTGCCGCTCAGCGCCAGGGCGACGCCAAATGCTTTGCGCCGGTTCAACGCTTCATCCGGCAAAAAGAAGTGGGCCAGCAGCACCGTAATCGCCGGACTGGTGGTAATAAAAATGGCGGCCAGACCGCTGGAAAGGTATTGCAAGGCGGTGACAATGGAAGTCATGGGAACGGCCGTTCCCAACACCCCCAAGATTGACGCATGAAGCCACAACCGGCGGTCCGTGGGCCAGCGGTAGCGACGGCTGACCAGCGTATAAAACGCCACATGCCCCAGGCCGGCCATCGTCAGGCGCAGGCCAATGTAAGTAGTGGGTTGAAACTGTCCTACGCTAAAGCGGGAAGCCACGAGTGTTGAACCAAACAAAAAGCCCAAAAAAGAGATATAAGGCAAAGCCTGTGCCGTCATTGTTGCTCCAAATTGCGCCAGTTTGTTAGATGCCTATCTAACGCGCAGCAGGAATTATAGCGCAGACTGATTGCAAGAAAACAGCCCATTCGTACAGGTTAAAAGCGGAGCGCAGAGCTATTCCGAAATGCAAAAATACCAGTGGGCTTGTTTCTGGGCCACGTAGCGCCACCGTCCCAGGAAATCACCTTGCTGTGGTGGGTTGTTATCGCTGCGATAAAGATACCCGGCAAAGTTGCGCGGTGCGTTTCTTTCGGTAAAGAAGAAGATGGCCGTGGTTTCCCCTCCGGTTTCTACAAAGATACGGCCGTTATCCACCGATAAATAGCGATACGCTTCAGGCAAATTGACGATACCATGCTCACCCGGCAGCAGTTCACCACTTTCCACCATTTGCGCCACGGCTTCATACTGGCTGATGTGCCAGCGAAAGCGCAGCGTCTCCCACAGGTCGGCAAACGGCACCAGCTGCACGATAATCAGTGTGCCTACGTTTATCGCCAGGGGCAGCGCCGCCCACTTCACGCCCCGCTCGGCCCTGAAAGGCAGGTAAAACAGCGACGCCAAAATGAGGGCCACCAGCACAAATTGCAGCCCCTCTACCAGCGGCTGCGCCCAATACCCGTCCCGGCTCGATTGACCTGCCTGCAAAACGGCCGTTAACCCAATCAACACCACACCAAACCAGGTTGAAAACAGCCCCAGCGAGGGGAAATCCGGCTTGTACAGGTCATCAGAAAAGATTGTTTGGCTCATGTCTACCTCCAGACAAAGAGACTGGAGATTAGATTAGAGATTGAAAGCCAATCTCCTGTCTCTAACCTCTAATCTCCGATCAAGCTTCTCCCAGTTCAGTTAACTGTGGCGGTAAGGCAAAGATGATGCAGTAAGACCCGATAAAAACGGCCGTTAACAGCACAGTCACCACGGCCGTTTCCAAAAACTGGTGGCGCACCAGCAGATGTTCGGCCAGCCCGCGCAGCAAAACAGAGAGGGTAAGCAGCAAAACCCAACCTATCCAACAAAAAAAACGGCCGATATATATGCCAAAGCTGCTCAAACACAACACAATCAGCACAAACAGCCAGCCTGCCCAACGATTCCACGTTTTGGCCACCAGATCATGCAGCCAAAACAGCGAAGCAAAGCCCAAAAAGAGCCCAGCCAGGGCAAACGTCAGCAGCATGATCAGGTCATACCAGATTGGCACCTGGCCAATTCGCCCCAAATGGAGCAAATCGGTGAGCAGGTAAGGCGCGTTGGGGAAAAAGAGCAGCCACAGACCACCCCAAATCCATCGCCCCAAACGGCTGGCCCGCTGGCGGCGCGCCAGCAAGGCAAAAAGCACCGGCAGCCAGGCCAAAAACAGATTCCACAGCAAAAAGATGAAGGCAAGGTTGCCCGTATAAACAAAGCGCACAAACCAGATGGCCCCGGCTAAACTGGAGGTGAACAGTAGTGCTGCCAACAGTAAAAGGGTGTGTTTCGTCGGTGATGGGTTCATTGTGCTGACTCCGATGAGAGAAACCAGGGAACGGCCGTGTCATCCGTGCGCAAAAAATGATAGAGCAGACCCGCCACCTTCGCCTGTCCTGATGGCGACGTATGGGTGCCGTCAAAGGCAAAATCTGACTGCTCCCAGACAAAACCTTCGCCTTCCTCCGCCAGGCCGTCGGCCCACAAATACGGCCCCCAGCTAAGCCACGGTGCGTAGACCGTACCTTTCTCCGGATCGTAATTGAGCCGGACATCCCCATCGAGCTGGTCTTCGATGAGCCACTTTACGGCAAAGGCGGATTGATAAGCGAACGGCTCCGGGTTGAGGTCACTGGTGGCATAACCGCCGTAGGTGCGGCTGGAAAGATAAACAATTTTCAGGTTGGGGAATCGTTCGTGAAGCAGCTCAACAATCTCACGCAAATCGGCTTTGAGCAGCAGGGCATCCAGCGGAAACGGGAAATTGGAGCGGGCGCGGGCGTTCTTTAGCCAGACCACCTGCACCTGCTCGTTGCTTAAACCGGCCTCGGCCAACCGTTCGTCCAGAACGGTCCAATATTCGTCATCAGGATTGGCCACAAATTGGGACGCTTTGCCGTGCTGCGCGCCGTCTACAAACACCACGGGGGGATTGAGCTGGGGAATGTCGTCGGCTTGCTCCTGGAAGGTTTCAAACTCCATGGAGGTGTTGGACATGCCCACAGCCACAAAGCCAATTTTGCCGTTGGTCTCGTCTACGGTGCCGTTGCCGGCCAACGGCCGTATCTCTCGTGCAATCTCAATCCCGGCGGCGTTATGGGCCGACGGCCGTTCATTGCTGCCGCCAGGGTACAAACCGCCTTCCGCACCATGGTATTTCTGGCTGCCCAGCTCGGTTAACGGCGTTAAACCCACCGTTGACTGGCCCAGGCGAACGGCCGTTAACTGCCGAAAAACCAGTCCACCCGCCAGCAATAGCAACAGCAAAAGGATTAGAATCAACCACCCACGCGATCCTCGTAATGATAAATTTGCCACTTTTGTTTGTTTCGATGTTAACTCCACTTATCTTCTCCAGTTTTCACTTTTTACTTTTCACTCAGTCAATCAGCCAGAAAGCCCAGCAGGTTAAACACCTGCCAACGCGGCAGGTTGAACGATGTCCAGCGCTGCCAGTTTGTGTCTGTGGTGAGGGATTGGTAACGGCCGTTTAGCTCCGTCAGCAAAATCTCATGCGGCGTGGCATAACAATCCAGCTCATCAGACAGCCAGGAGCGGGCGCAGATGGGCGTAAGCTGCGTCTCTGCATCGCCAACCGTCAAGCTCAAACCGCGCACCAGCTCCGGCACCGCATCATCAGACAAACTGGCCAGATACGCGGCATCCAGGTCGCCGCTTTGCTCGTAACGGTCAAGGTTTTGCCGGGCAATAAACGCATCCGGGTTGATGAGGTTGAGCGTGGCCACAAAGCCCATTACTGCCAGGAGCGCGCCGATAGCAAAGCGGTCCGGCCGCAGCCACAGCGTCAGCAAAAACCAGACCAGGGTTAAACCCAGCCAACACATGAACACATACACAATCAGTCGCAGTTCAGTGTAGCCAAAGGTCGCCTCGTACAAAGCCATGCGCCGCCAGGCCGAAACCAGCAACACCAATACCAGGCCCACCAGGACGCTGCCCAGCCCGTTAAACAGCCGAATTTGCCCCTTGTTTTCCCGGCGCGTCAACCAATTCAATCCCAACACCAGCAACATGGATAGGATGGCTACCGTCAGCAGTTCAAAAAAGCCGCGCCGGGCGTAATCGGCAAAGGTGTAGCCCGCCTCGGTGACGTTGGCCACACCGGCAAACAGGTAGGTGAACTGAATGGCGACAAAGGCGGCAAACAGCATGTTGACCAGCAGCAAAATGGTGCTGGTCTCAATAAATCCGATGGAAAGATGGTTAGGAAGTGTGTCCAGGGTGCGTTCCAAATCGCTTTGCTCATCGTCATCGGCGCGACGGGTCAGCGCGAGAGCCAGACCACCGGTTAGCAGCACACTCAGCAGCAAAATTAATGTGCCGCGCCACAACCATTCGGCCATTTGGCTAAAAATATACAGCGAGAACAGTTGATCGACGTGATCGGCAAAAATGAGGTCGGCCGAACTGAGCAAAACGGTGAAAACGAGCAAGACGGGCAGCGCCAATAGGAGTCCGCGCAGCAATGGGAACAGGTGGCGACGGCCGTTTCCATTCACCCGCATCTCCTGCACACTAGGACCAATCACCGGGGCCGACAGCGCCAGACTGCGACCAAAAACGCGCAGCGGCAGCAAGGCATAGCCCAGCAAATTCATATTTTCCACCCGTCCCGCCGCATAAAAGAAGGCCAGATACGCCAGCAGGCAGAGCACGACCAGCACATTGAGCGTGGTCAAGGTGCTGGCCGTGCGAAAAATGGCCATGCCGGCAAAAAAGAAGAGGGGCAGCAGCAGCCACAGGTTGCGTTTGGTGGGGATGATGGCTTCGGAACGGCCGTTCCACCACAATCCCCCAACCACCAGCAGCACAAACAGCAGCAGCGAGAGTCCCAGCGGTTTGTCGTGAAACAGCCAATCTGCCGCAATGCCGAGGGTTACGGCCGTTTGCAACAGCCGCACCGGGGCGCGCAGCGTCAATGACTTGGGTTTCATTGTGTGTTTGGTAATGAGTTCTTCGTGGATGGTTGCCATGTTTGCTCCTGTTGGCCAATATGACAACAACGAATTTTAGTAATCAGCGAATTTCCCCTATTGAAAAAATTTCGTTATTTACTCTAATTCGTTGTAGTCTTCATTCTCCCGCTAAAATAGAAAATCGTTACCGTGCCCAGCATGTCCATCGTCAAATCCAGCAGTTCATCGAAGGCCGGAATGATGTGTTTGAACGAGGCAATTTGTAGAAATTCCTGCACCAACCCCAACAAAAACATCAGGCCAAAGTAAAGCCAAAAACGCCGCCGCAGGCTGGGGAACAGCAGCAAAACGCCGCCACCCATCAGCACAAAAACGGCAAAATGGCCGATGATGTGGGAAAGCTGCGTGCCAAAAATGAAGTCTGCCACGGCGCTGAAGCCCGGCCAAACCGTGGCCAGCCAGCCAAAGGGGAATAAAGCGGTGGCAATGAACAAAATGAGGGCGAGGCTGAGATACGGCCGTTGCCCCATATTGCTTTTTTGTTCTCGTTGTTTTAGATTTAACATCGTTGAAAGCTCCCATGTTTTGCATGTCGTTACAGCATAATTGAAGCCTTCACCCACAACGACGCTTCAATTGCTTATCAAGACGCACTTAGGTGCTTGACGATATTCAGCCAAATGAGGGATGTTACCTGTATGTTGAAATTACTCATCGTAGAAGACAATGAAAAGTTGCGGCCGGCGCTGAAAGCTGGGTTAGAAGATTTGGGCACTGTTGCAGTCATCCACGACTGCCCCACCGGCGAAGAAGCGCTGGAATTTAGCCTGGGCCAGACGCCGGACGTTATTTTGATGGATGTACAGTTGGCGGGGGTGATGAATGGGATTGAAACGGCCGTGGCCATCCGCCGCGAATTTCCCCGGCTCCCGGTAGTATTTTACTCCATCCAGGACGACGACGAATATTATCGGGCGTTCCGCCGCAGCGGCATCCTCAGCCATTATGCCTACGTGCGGAAATCCAACTACCTGTTACCCAACATGATTGTGCCCTTGTTGGAAGATGCGGTGAACGGCCGTTCCTTCATCGACCCCGACATTGAAACCCGCGTACAGGAGGTGCGCCGCAAAGACGAAAATGCGCCGATGGATATCCTGGAGCCCAACGAGCAGGCCGTGGCCCGCATGGTGGCCCAGGGCATGAGCAATGAGCAGATTGCCGGCCGCATGGGCTTCCGCGACAAGCGCACCATCAGCCGCATCAACGGTCAGATTTACACCGCCTGGGGCCTCAACGACACCACCACCGACGAAAAGGTGGCCCGCACCCGCGTGGCCATCATCCTCAGCGCCGGCCAATTTATCCAATGGAACGAAGACGGCGTGCCCCACATCCTGAACGAGCACGGCGAATGGACACCGTGGGAGTGATCCGGTAAACCGTAAACGGTAATCGGTAAAATAATCGACCGATTACCGATAACCGGCCACCGATTACCGAAAATGAGCGATATCCTCCTCCTCGACTGGGCCATCATGGCCATCTCGCTTTTTAACACCATTCTGCTGACGTGGCTGGGATTAACGGTTGTCTTTAATGCCGACCGGCGTGACTGGGGTGTGTGGATTGGCACGATTGGCTTGCTGCTGGGTGCCGTTTTTTTCGTCAGCCACACGGCGTTTGTCGGGTTGGGACTGAACCAACTCACCTGGCGCAACATGATCTTCTGGTGGACCGGCGGCCTGGCCCCGGCCATTATGCTCCCCTATGCCTGGTATATCATCATGCTGTGGTATGCAGGCTTTTGGAACATGCCCCGGCCACCCTGGCATAGACTGCATAAAAACTGGTTGGCTCTGGTAACGGCAGCGCTCATTTTAGGGCTAATCGCCCTGGTGACAGGTGTTTTACTGCTGGCTATTCCTTCCCGTGCCCTCGATCCGCTGCGCATTTTTATTCGTTACTCCATTGGCGGCATCCCTTTACTGGCCGTCGGCTACTCCATCTATGTGATGTTGTGCATCGGTCTTTCTTTAACAGTTTTGCGGCAGCCAGTCACCTCGCGCCGCATGATGGGTGCGGTCGCAAGACGTCGGGCGCAGCCGTGGTTGGCCTCTGCTGCCCTGGCGATGTTGGTGGTTAGTCTGCTCGTCACCGGTGTCGTGCTTTGGATCGTTCAGGATTCGCGCCAGCGCACCTTTTTAGAAATTTACATTGATGCCAAATTGACAATTGCCATTTTAGACATCCTTATCTCCAGTATTGTGGCGGTTGTCATTGTGCTGCTGGGACGAGCCGTGGTTTCCTATGAGGTTTTTACGGGTAAAACGCTGCCTCGTGGTGGGCTGAAGCGCCAGTGGCGGCAGGCGGTGATGCTGGCTGCGGGGTATGGCGTTGTCATTGGTGGCACGATTGCGATCCAGCTACGGCCGTTATACAGTCTTCTCCTCACCGCCATGCTTATGACCTTCTTTTTTGCCATGGTTAGCTGGCGCACCTTTGCCGAACGGGAACGATACATTGCTCATTTACGGCCGTTTGTCGCCAGCAACCGCCTTTTAGAACAGCTCATCGCCCAATCCGATCCGCAAGAAGTCGATTTCATCACACCGTTCTACGCTCTCTGTGCCGATGTGCTGGATGCCCGCGTGGCTTACCTGGCAGCGCTTGGCCCGATGGCTCCGCTGGTTGGTCCACCCATCAGCTATCCAGCCTCTGCCCAACCGCTGCCCTCCCTGGCACACATCACCGACCGCTTTACCGGTGCCGAAAATGAGATGATTTCGCTTGATGCCGACGAGTTTGGCGCTGCTATCTGGGCGATTCCCTTGTGGAGCGAACGGGGTTTGTCTGGTGTTTTGCTGCTGGGAGAAAAAAGCGATCAAGGATTGTACACGCAGGAGGAAATTGAGATTGCCCGCGTCATCAGCGAACGGCTCATCGACACCCACGCCAGCGCCGAAATGTCCCGCCGCCTGATGGAAATTCAGCGGCAGCGGCTAGCCCAATCGCAAATCATCGACCAAAAAACACGCCGCGTGCTGCACGACGACATCTTGCCCGACATCCAGGCGGCGTTGATTGCGCTTAGTGGGGAGGTGGCTGATGGCAACGGCCGTACCCACCAAGCTCTTACTCTCATGACCGAAGCCCACAAACAAATTTCCGATCTGCTGCACGATATGCCCACCACTACTGCGCCGGAAGTCGCCCGACTGGGCTTCATCACCGCCTTGCAGCGCATTGTTGAAAACGACTTTGCCACCGTGTTCAATGATGTTCACTGGCAGATTTCACCGGAAGCGGAAGCAGCGGCTAAAAGACTGCCCACACTCACCGCCGAAGTTGTTTTTTATGCCGCACGGGAGGTAGTGCGCAATGCCGCCAGGCATGGTCGCGGGGGTAAGGGGGAACGGCCGTTAACCCTTACCATCACCATGCAATACACTGAGCAGCTATCCATCACCATCACCGATGATGGCGTGGGCATGGGCAACAGCGATACGTCCGGTTCTGGTCAGGGGTTGGCGCTGCACAGCACGATGATGGCCGTGGTGGGCGGTGAAGTGGTGGTGGATACGGCCGTACACCAGTTCACCCGCGTCACGCTCAACGTGCCCGTTACGCCTGCTCCCGCTTTTGCCAATAGCGCATAATGCCATCGACGCTCATATAAAGTGGATTGGCCGTGGCATACTGGTGAATGGCGTCGTCGGTTAGTCCGGCCGCTTTGGCCCGCTCGGCAAACCAATTTTCATAGGCTGTTACAATTTCATCACGCGATAGCCCAGCCTCCATTTTTGATTTGATGAAGACGGCCGTTTCCCGCACCAGCTTCTTGACAGCCTGCAAATGTCCCTGCACATCATCAAACGGACCAAAATGGGTCGGATAAATGCGCTCAAACCTTTGGGCCAGCAAGCGGTCCAATGTTGCTTCCCACACCTCCAGGTCAAACTCAGGCGGTGGTGCCGGCACATCGGGGAAACCCCAGCCAGGCAGTCGTGCTGCGGCTGCATCTCCGGCAAAGGCCACATCCCCCAACACAAACACATGATGATGCCGGGCGTGCCCAGGTGTTTCTAACGCTTTAATTTCTAGCCCGGCGACTTCCAAGACATCATTATCAGAAACTTCGGTCATTCTATCGGCCGGTGCCGGCAGCATTTCTCCCCAAAGCGTGTCCATCTTATCGCCATAAATGCGCCCTGCGCTGGCTAACAGCTTTTCAGGATCGATGAGGTGCTTGGCACCAAAGCTGTGCACATACACCTGGGCACCTTGCTGTGCCCACCAGCCGGCAGCCCCGGCATGGTCAAGGTGAATGTGAGTAACCAACACGTGCTTAATCTGCTCTGGCTGGAAGCCATGCTCGCGAATTCTGTCGAGCAGCGTGTTGAGCGTTGAGCCGGGACCGGTTTCAATCAAAATTGGTCCTTCGGGGCCAACAATGAGGTAAGCGGCCGTTACTTCTGAAATCCCTTGAAAATTGAGGTCAAGAACGTATATTTCTGGTTTGTTTATCATTCGCCAATAATATCATTTAATCCCTAGAATGGCGGATCGTTTTTTCCGCTGGCATCTAAAAAAATATCAGATCATTTAATTTGACAGCTTTCCATCACTTGCCACAGTTGATAACGCCTGTGTTGCACATCACCGTAACGGCCGTTATCAACGCTGCGCCAGTAATGGTCATTTTTCGGATTTCGCAGGTAGGCTTTGGCAGCCAAACGGCCGTTGTCAAAAAAGCGCCGCGCAACCCTGGCGCGTTGACCGTTCCCCGTTATCCCTTGCATAAACAGGTCTGTCAACGCCCGATTGATCCTCTTTTGGCGTCCTTTTGGCTGTTGAGCATGTGGCCCAACATAGCTGTTTGGCAGCTGCCAGGCCACGTAGCTTTTGCCCTGTGGCCCTTGCTTGCCCTTGAAATCCTTAAGTTGAAATATGGCCTGTCCCTGTTCCCAACCGCGCGCTTGCAAATTGTCCGTTGTTGCCTCATTGCCAATGGCATATTGTGCCTGCCGCTTCACCTTTGCTTTACGTTCGTAGCGGCGCTGCGTGCGCGGCTGCACCTGCGTCAGGCGCGCCACAGTTTCCCGGGCAATTGGCTTATTTGCTTGATTAGGCTGGGAGCGGCTGCTGTGGAACGTGGCGTACAGATGGGCCCGCACTGTGCCAATCTTCTGTCGAAGCACGCGCACCGGCACGGCCACCGGTCGCATCATCAGTCGAGGCACTTGCAACGCATACGCAACCTTCGCCACGGACCGCAGCCAGACACGGCCGTTCTCCCGCACCCAGAAAATTTCCTCGCCCCTTGCCAATAAATTGCGCAGTTGGCGCACGCCACAAAATCGTAGCGGTGCTCGTTTGTCTGTGAACCAGCGGCGTGCCGCCTGTTCATCGAGCCAGCCTCTTCCTTGTTCATCCACGGCTTGCAGCAGCAGCCAGAGGCGTCCAACGGCCACCTGCTCCTGGCGCAACAGTCCAATGGCAATGTCTGGAAATACTTTTACTGTTTTAGGTAAAGCGGGGTGGGGGGTGGAAACGGCCGTTGCTGTGAGCTGGCCTGGCTGATCTACAACTTCACTTCTTTGTAATTGGCGCAATGTTCGGGAGATGGCTGTGCTTTCCCAGCCGAGGTGAGGCGGGAGTTGGGCGATGGTTGTGGGGAACGGCCGTTCTTCACGCGTTTCTGGTACAAACAGAGAAGCTTGCTGTCCCCTGGTTTCAACTCGAGAGGTATGAAGCTGTGCCCGAAGCTGCAGCAACCGCTGCTGTGCCTTTTGCAACTCGCTTGAAATAGCGTGGCTTGGCTTACCCACAAACGGCTCTACTTTGCAGGCAGAGGCAACCTTAACAACACCTGACAAAATAGCATCAGCACATCTGATCCATTGACAGGGTTGCAGCCCTATGTTATGCTTCTACCTA